>JAAFJK010000378.1:3656-6178 GCA_013298105.1 Cytophagales bacterium | reverse complement strand
GCATTGTATCGTGTCTTTGGATAGTTCGGGCGAGTCTTTGCATAAAAGAGGTTACCGCGACAAGACCAACCTCGCGCCCATGAATGAAGTCCTTGCGGCAGGCTTGGTGTTGCTGACAGGTTGGGACAAAAAAAGCAATTTTATAGACCCCATGTGTGGTTCTGGTACACTTTTGATAGAAGCCGCATTGATTGCCAAAAATATCCCACCAGGAAGTTATAGGGACTATTTTGGCTTTGAACAATGGAATAATTATGACAAAGCCCTTTGGGATAGCATTTGGCAGGAAGCCATGAACAACGTAAATGACAACTATCCACTCATCATGGGCGCGGATATTTCCAGAAATGTAGCCCGCAAAGCCATCATCAACCTCAATGAAGCCAACCTAAAAGGCAGTATCAGGGTAGAAAGTTATGCCTTTGAAGACCTGCCTGTACCTGAAGGAGATGCGGGAGGTGTAATCATCATGAATCCGCCTTATGGAGAGCGCATGGACAAAGACGAAGACATAGACTTGCTCTACAAATCTATTGGCGATACGCTGAAGAAGAAGTGGGCAGGCTATACTGCATGGGTAATTACTTCGAATCTTGAAGCCGCAAAATTCATTCGCCTCAATCCAAAACCTAAAATCAAACTTTTCAATGGTGCTTTAGAATGTCGTTTTATGCGCTATGAACTCTACAGTGGCACGCGCCGAACGGATAAGTGATTTACAATTTTTTGTCTATTTTAGTGTTTTGGGTTACATAAAAATCCCCCTTGGGGGCAGTGGGCTAAATAGTTAAGAAACATTAACATTTGCGGTTATTTTTTTGTGCTATCTTTGCAGGTAAATGAAAGCTCTTACCTTACCATGCTTACGCAAAAATACAACTGTGTTTGTATTTTTTTGCTGTCTTGCTTTTTGTGCCTTGCCTGCCCACGCGCAAGAGGACAAAGTTACGCTCGAACGCGCTGAGTCGCTCGAAAAGCACCCCAATCAGCCCAATGTCAAAAAACTTTTGCGCCAAGTAGTCGTAAAGCACAAAGGCAGTGTGCTTTATTGTGATAGCGCGTACCTCTACGAAGACCGCAATGCAGTTGAAACTTTTGGCAACTCACGCATGATAAGCGATAACGGTACCACACTTGATGCCGATTCTATGTTTTATGACGGCAATACCCAAAAGGCGCGGGCGGTAGGCAAGGTCGTTTTTAGAGATGAGAAAACAACTCTTTATACCAAAACGCTGGATTATGACCTCGCCACAGGACTTGCCTACTATATGCAGGGAGGCAAGATAATAGATACTGAAAAGACATTGGAGAGCAGACAAGGTACATACGACACGAATAGCAAAATATTCAGATTTCAAGACAAGGTTGTCCTGAATAGCCTAACTGAACAGCGAAAAATAGAAACAAACGACCTTACCTACAATACTTTCTCGAAACTTGCTTTTTTTCAAGGAGCTACCAATATCACCACAAAAGATGGCAAAATATACACCGAAAACGGCACCTACAACACAGAATCACAAATTTCTAACTTCAAAGGTCGCTCAAAAATAGAAGATAAAAACTACCTCATAGAAGCCGATACGCTCTATTTTGACAACAAAAATGAAGTGGGTTTTGCACAAAGAAACGTAGTGATGCTGAATCGCAAGGATTCGCTCGTGGCGTATGGGGACAGGGCGTGGGTACGTGGCAAAGAAGGCGAAAGCAAAGTATATGGCAACGCCCTTGCCTGCCAAGTCAGTGGGGCAGGCAAGGATTCTCTTTGGATAAAAGCCGACACACTGCACGCCATAAACCGCGACAAAGACAGCGTAAGGCAGTTTTTTGCTTACCACCATGTACTCATTTTTAGGCGCGACTTTCAGGCAAAATGTGATTCGTTGGTGTATAATAAAAAGGATTCTACCCTTCGTTTCTTCAAAAGTCCCATTCTTTGGGCAAAAAACACCCAACTCTCTGCCGATACTATCTGGGCGCAAATGGACAACAACAAACTTAAAAATCTTTACTTGCGCCTCAACTCTTTCATGATTAGCGAAGATACGCTGAAGAACTACAACCAAATCAAAGGCAAAAATATCAATTCGTATTTTCAGCAAAATGACATCAGAAAAGTAGAAGTGCGCGGCAATGGCGAAAGTATTTATTTTGCCTTAGATAAAGATACGCTTATGGTAGGTATGAATAAAAGTGCCTGTAGTGGCGACATCAATATCGTTTTTGGTGAGAAAAACCAACTCAAGCGCATTACCCAAATCAGTAACGTAGATGGCAAGTTTGTCCCTCCGCAAGAGCTAAAAGACGAAGACAAAAAATTGCGAGGCTTCATGTGGTTTGATGACCTAAAGCCCACGCGCGAAGATATGACTGTACTCAGATTGCCTAAAAAAATCAAGGCAAAGGCAAAAGAAAAAGAAGCAAAGGGACAATGAGATGCCTCAACCCTGCCTTTCTCCAAATAGAAACAAGAAGTCATAACTATTTAGCCCACAGCCCCAAAGGGGAGTTTTTGTGTA
>JAAFJK010000378.1:0-3646 GCA_013298105.1 Cytophagales bacterium | reverse complement strand
AAACTTGCCTACCAAAACACTAAAATAGGCGAAAATTGGAGATAATTCTCCCCTTTGGGGTAGGGGGCTAAATAGTTACAAGAAGCCTATTATAAAATCAAAATTCAAGCACTATCTCTATCACCTCTGTAGTATGCGCAGTAAGTCGGTAGGGGTGCGCTATACGATGTCCAATTACCCAAACAATGTCCTTGCCTGCACACAGTACCCAAACAGCGGACTTAAGATTGCGGGGAACTTTTTGGTCATTCAGAAAGTCGCTGACTTTCTTTTTTCTGCCTTGCATACCAAGCGGATAGAAAAAATCGCCCGCTTCCCAAAGTCGTACTGTAAGCGGAAACTCGAGCGTAGCCACATCTAAAAAAGCCTTGTTTGCATTTTGGACAAGGATATGCGCCTCTGCCGAATACGGCTTGTAAGCCACCTGAAGCGTAAAGTACGGCGTGGGCAGGCAAGGTGTATCGTAGGCAAGGGCGTACTTCTCGGCAGGGGCAGGCAAGGCACTCAAAGCCGTCAAAACCAATGCCTCGCGGTCTATGACTAAGCTATGCGTAGAGGAGAGAAAAAGCGTCCCTATAGCGTTTTCAGTTGCTTTTTGCCAAATAAGTTGGACTTTTTCGTACATGAATTGGTAGGGCTGTAATAGCTCTGCCAAAAATACCTTGCCTGCCACCTCGCGTAGCAAAGGCGCAAGCTCGATATACAGCGTTTGGTGCTTTTGGGTGCATATTTTGGCTTTGAGTTCAGCCAAACTTTGTTCAAAATGTGCCGCATAACCTTTTACACGCTCAAGCGTAGCCTGAAAAGTTTGCTCAAGATTGGGATTGATGGCTTGAAGCACAGGTACGACTTGATGCCTGATAAGATTGCGGGTATATTTGTCTTCAGCATTGGAGCTATCTTCGCGCCAAGTGAGGTTATTCTGCATGGCGTACAGTTTTATATCGGCTTGTGCAGTCCCCAAAAGCGGTCTTGCAAGCCACTTGCCTGCCCCAAAGGTAGCCCGCGCGGGTATGCCCTGCAAACCCATGATGCCTGTACCACGCGCCCACCTATGCAAAATAGTTTCGAGGTTATCGTTGGCATGGTGTGCCGTAACCAAGCCATCATAGCCTTCATTTGCCAAAATATCTGCAAACCACGCATAGCGCAGTTCGCGCGCACTCACTTGTATAGAGCGCGTGTGTGCCTCTGCATAGCCTTGAGTATCAAAGCGCGTTACAAAAATAGGCACTTGATAGCAGTCCGCTAAAGCACGCACAAACGCCTCATCTCCTTCAGACTCCGCCCCGCGAAGCTGAAAATTCACGTGGGCAATGCCTGTTTGAAAGCCTGCTTTGTGCAACATATCAAGCAATGCTATAGAATCAAGTCCACCACTTACTGCCACAAGTATTCTATTTTCAAGCGTGAAAAGCCTATTTTGAGCTATGTAGGCAAGGAATGTATCGATGAGCATTTACAAATATCGTATTTTTTTATTAGCTTTGCAATAAATAAAGTTGTCATGAAAAAGAAAAAAAAAGAAATCAAGTACTCAGAAGCGGATTTGATACGCGCCTTTAAACTTACACGCTTGAAGGGCAATCAAGGCCACCCGCTCATGCAAGAGTGGACAGAGGTCGACTTGCCTGCCCTTACAGTAGTGGAGCAGGCGAATTTTGATAGCATCTACGAGAAAGCTTACCATAATATTGAGGGCTGGAATGAAGCAGAATTAAAGATAAAATTTATTGCACACCTCACTAATCTGGGACATTTGGAAGACAATGGGCAGTATCTAACCTACTGCGAAAGAGAGATTTTTGCAGAAGTAGAAAATAAGTATTTGTATCTGAAAGCCGATTTTATGATTGCCAAAGGCATTTTAGATAGCCCCGAAGCACCTTATTTTTATATTCAAGAATACAAAAAACTCAAAGACCCCACTGGAGACCCTGTACCACAACTTTTAGAAGGTTTTTTGATAGCCATGCACGAAAACCAAAACGGCAAGCCGATGTATGGCTGTACCGTAACGGGTGCGTATTGGGAGTTTTTTGTGATGGAAGGCAGGACTTATTGCATTTCGGAGTCTTTTGATTGCAGAAACAAAGAACATTTACTCAAAATCATTGGTATTTTGCGCAAATACAAAGAAATATTGGAAACAAGGATATTGGACTGAGTTATTATGGGCTTACAAGCGATTTGATACCTTGAATCAAACGCGGCTCAGTCGCATCTTCAGCATACATGGAGTCAAGTTTTATCAAATCTTTGTAAGTAGCCAAAATCCCCGAACTTTGCATATATCGCTCTACAGTCGTTTCGTTATTCGACCAGTTATTTTTGGCAACCGTGATGCCTATGCGGTTCACATAAGAGAACATACGTTTGATGATGCCTAAAGTCTTCTCGCCTGTATTCTCCCAATCATCGCCATCTGTTCCATGAAAGATGTATATGTTGTAGTCTTGCGCCAAATTCTCGTCTGCTATAATCTTCTCCACCAACTCAAAGGCAGGAAAGATGCTTGTGCCACCCGCCACTGAAGCCTGATAATAAGTATAGAAATCGGGAACTTCTTTTGCTTCTGTATCATGCAAAATAAAACGGCTCATGACCTTATTTTTAAATTGATACATCAGCCACGCATAAATAAACAAATGTTGGGTACTGATTACTTCAGTAGGTTTGCCTTGCATGGAGCCTGAGTAATCCCTCAAAAAAAACACGACTGCCTGAGATTCATAATCCTTTTCAGGCGAAAGCACCCTGTAAATCTTGTCTTTGGGATTGATGAGTAGATTTGCCGTATCTATCTCCTTGCCTGCCTGCACTGTACCCAGCAAAATATTGGACTGAATGATGCGCTTCATGGTCGCTTTCATGTCCAGCAGTTGTCCAAAGCCCCTGTTTATATCCGTCAAATCGTATTGTATTTTGGTAAGTGAAGGCTTTTTTCCTTTGTCTTTCAGATTCGGGAGGTCAAACTGCTCAGTGAGTACGCGCCCCAAATCAAAAGCCTGCGCTACAACCTCATGCTCGCCTCCTTCGCCATTGCCTGCGCCTGTTCCCTGCCCTTTTTGTCCTTGCGGTTGGGCGGGCTGTTCGCCTATCACCTCTCCTACTTCCCCCTCTCCCACTCCACCTGTTTGATTTTCTTCTTCGGGCGAGTCGCCATGATAAAATTTGGTTTCTACAGTGGTGGGTACTACTATGATTTCTTGTTTATTTTTTTCGCTTGGCTTGACAAGTTTGCCCAATCGGATACGGCGCGGAAAGCCATCTTTTTCGCGTTGTTTGTCCTTTTCCAAAAGTTCTTCGAGCGTCTGAAGGCTGGCATAATAAGGCGTTTGGGGGAGTGGATTTTGCAAAAGCACCTGCCAATCTCCTTTGTCATAAAATCCTTCTGTGCTTTGGCGCAAAGTCTTACTTTGCCATGCAGGTTGCAAAGCCTCTTTTTGTTCGGGTGTAAGGTCGTCTGGTATAGCCATAAGTGAAGTTTGAGGTTTAAGGTACGAAGTTTGTTTTTCGGTTATCAATCCCAAAAACGCACCCAATACTTTGTCAATAAACGATTTGAAAACCAGAAAATGTATAAACTATCGCAAATATTTAGCCCCCAACCCCAAAGGGAAGTTTTTGGCTTCTGCCGTTGTTG
>JAAFJK010000362.1 GCA_013298105.1 Cytophagales bacterium | reverse complement strand
CGTGGGAGCGTATATAATCACAAGCGAACGTTCTTTGATGAGCGTGCTTGGTTCAGGGTTCGCCTTATCATAGTGATAGAAAAAAAACGGCTCTATTGTATTTTGAGGCTGGATTTTTTGGATACTCTCCACGATTTTGTAAAGCTCTACGGCATAACTTCCTGAAACCCGAATCATGGGCGCAATCCTCATTTGAAATTTATTTTCGTGGATATTCCAAAATTTGTAGGCGATTTTTTGTGGGGTGTACTTCTGTTCGTCTGTCCCTGAAAGCGGTAAAATCATATCTTCATAAAGGATAGGATAAGGCTTCAGATGATGCGTAACAAAAGAAGTAAACCCTGTTACACAACACCTAAAGCCTTCTATGCGCACTGGCAAAGCCGTTTTTTTCAAAGGCAGTGCTTCTTTTTTTTGATACACTACAGTAGCCAATTCTTGGCGTGTAGTATCATAGAAAATGGCTTTTTTGGCGTTGAGCGTGATTTTTGTATCTTCTGTGTAGTACCTGCCTACCTGCAAAACTGTGTTTTTGTTATTTTGGATAGTACCTTCATATACATACAGTAGTTGATAAATGCTTTTTTGCTCTTGCGCGTGGGCAGGCAAGGTGCATACATACATGAGTAGGCAGGCAAGGGCGTTTTTAAGTTTTTTATTTGACAAGATTGCCATTTTTATCTATGCGTATAAGTCCAACCATATTTGTATCCTCGTAGCCTACATTTCCGAAAATGGAATAGGTTTCGTTGGGGGTGGCGATAAGCACCTTGCCTACCTCATTTTTTCTGCCACCAAAATTTTTCTGCCATACTATATCGCCTCCTTCAGTGAGTTTGGCTACCCAGATATTGGTGTGTTTGGCTTCGCCTTCTGTGATTTCTATAGTACCGACTACCATAAATCCGCCCTCTGTAGTGCTTGTGATGGCGTTCACTTCCAAGGCTTGCAAATCAAGTATTTTATGCCATTGATAGATGCCATCTATAGAAGTCTTCAGCAAGAAAGGTCTTGTGGTGCCATTTACATTGCTTGAGATGGAGATGCCTGTACCTACATAGCCATTGCCTATGATTTGCAGGTTTTGGATAGCCCCTTGTGGGATAGCGTTTTTGTAGTTATAGTCCCATTTTATGCCCAGTTCGTCATCTATCAGTATGAGGCGCGGGGCATAATTCACACTTCCTGCAATCAAAAACTCTCTTGAGTAAATGGTTTTCATATTCAGGGGCGTGTTATCTACAAAGGCTTCAGAGGAGTAGAATTTATCAAAATTTTTATTTAAATTTGTAGTAAAATTGGCAATGTAATTTTCGGTAGGTGCTACATCTATACTGCCTTTAGTTTGTTTTTTACCTACGATAAGAAAGTTATTGAAATCAGGCTGGAGTTGCATGGATACGCCTATGAGGTCATAGAGCGGATTGGCAGGCAAGGTTACGATATTTTCCTTCAAGCCATCGGCAGTAGCTTTGATGAGCGTAATTTTTTTGGTAATGGGCAGTTCAATGTTGTTGGAGGTAGCCAAAATAATGAATTTACCATCAGGCAAAACCCTGATGCTATTGCCTTCTATGGTTTCGTTGGTATTGCCTTCTATGGCTTTTTGCCATATTTTGTTGCCTTGTGGGTCTATTTTAGCTATGAATATATAATTTTGGACTGCGCCAAGTGTGGAGAAGCTACGCGAACTACCGACTATGACAGTTTCGCCACTTGGGAGTAGTATCGCATCATTTATTTTTTCGCCCTTGCCTCCCCCGAATAGCTTGATAAACAAATCTGAAGCATCAGGTTCGCCTGTATTTTTGGTGGTACAAGTAGCACAAAGATAAGTTAGTAATATAATTGTGAAAAGTTTTCTCATGGCGGTTTATGAAAAATGCAATCAATTTTGTTTTTTTCGGATTGACAACCGCGAGCGGATTGCCAACCGAAAAAAAACAAAATTGATTGTCAAATATTTATTTTTATCTTTTCTTCTCTTCAGGCTTAGTTTCAGGCTTTTTCTGCAAATCCTGTACCTTTTGAAGCATTTTTTTAGCGGCTTCGTACTCAGGATCTATTTCAAGCGACTTTTTCAGTCTTTCTTCAGCCTTTTTGATGTCATTGTCATAATTGGCTGATATACCAGCCAATAGATAATGTGCTTCGGTTATGCGGGGTTTGAGTTTGGCATCTTTGGCTATGTCTTTTACTTCTCTTTCGGCTGATTCTATGTATTTCTCAAGGTAAGGACGCGCATAGCTATTGAGCTTATCGAGTTTTGCTTTGGGGTCTTTTTTAAGTTTCTCGTCCCGTTCAGCTTGGGCTTTGCTATCAATTCTTGACGCATTTTTAGCTCTCCAATATAGGTTAGTTAGATTTTCTTGGATAGCAATACTCTGTACGAAAGCCGAATCTGCTTTTTGGTAATCTTTTGCTTGATAATAAGCCGTGCCAATGCTGATATAGTCATTGGTAGTACCCCTGTTGGTTTTGCCTATTTGCATTTCGCGCTGTTTGGCGGCTAATCTGAAGGCTTTTCCATTCCAAAGCTCATCAAAAAGTTTTTCGTACAGGTCTTTTTTGGTAGAGTCCATCTCGATGGCTTTGTGTATATACTCGATGCCTTTGATGGTGTCCTTGCCTGTAGCTATGAATGAACGTCCAAGATATTCATAATCGCTGGCAATGATTTTGTCGGCAGGTGATTTGCTGAAGAACATTTCAAGGCTTTTCAAGCTATTGGGATAGTCTTTTAGTTCGTATTCATCATAGCCTTTTACGCGGTAGAGGTTCGGTCTATCAAACTTGCCTTCCAATTTTCTCAATACTTCAAGTGATTTATCGTATTGCTTCGCCAAATACAAGAACTGTCCATAAGCATATTGTGTGTCCATGTTGCCATCTGAACGCTTCATGTATTCTTCATAGTTTTGGATACCTTCGTTGTACTTGCCTGCCCTGATATACAGGAAGCCAAGCTCGCGGTAGCCCGGACTATAAGACGGGTCTGCAGCTATGCCTTTTTTGTAGTCTTCTATGGCGCGGGTATAGTTGCGGGCGCGTACCCAGATATTGCCTTGTTTGATGTATGCTTTAGCAAGTTTTGGGTTGATGCTTACGGCGCGGTCGTAGCTGTCTTTTGCCTTTCCTCCGTCATTGGCGGCTATGTTATTTCTATCCAAATAAGCATCTCCGAGCGTGAGGGCAATTTCTGCATCTTGGGGGGCGATGTCTTTTGCCCCTTTTTGTTTTTTAGCGGGATTGCCGTCGAGGAGTTCTATGGCGGCGGTGGGGTCTTTTTCGCCTCCATAGACGAAATATCCTTCAGCTACGCGGTGTATGACTTCTGCATTTTTACGTTTGGAGAGCGTAAGGGCTTGGTCGAAGTCGGCTTGTGCGCCTGCTTTATTTTTGGCTATGTATTTGGTAGTTCCCAGTCCTGCGTGATTCAGGGCGTATTTGGCATCTATGGTGATGCCTTTTTCAAAAAATATTTTGGCAGAGTCGGGCTTTTCCGTTTTTAGATAAAAATATCCAAGCTGATAAGCACTTTCTGCGGTTTGATTTTTATTATAGAGTTCTTGCAAGGTTTTGCGGGCGTTGCCATATTGCTCTTGCTCAAGATAGCGCAATCCGTCTGCAATGGTTTGCCCATGACTTGCCTGCGTAGCGAGTCCAAGTGAGAGCGCGACTGTCCAAAGACTTTTTTTCATGTGAATTTTACGATTTATGATTTACGATTTACGATTTTATTACTCGTTCCTTACTCTAATTTTTTCTTGATAGTAATTTGTCTATGGGGCATTTGTATAGGTACAAGTCCTGCCTTTAGAACGATTCTTTGCCCCCTTTCATTGCGCAAAAAGGTAACAAAACTTGTAGCGATTCGCGCGTTTGTTTCGCGGCTGATAGCCGTTATTTCTCTTGTAAAAGGATAGCTTTTGTCATGCAGATTGGCGGTATAAGGTTGTACGAAGTCGCTTTCTTGGGGATTTTCTTTTTTGGCTATGGCAATGACACGGATTTTGGAGAGGAAGCCTTGTTGATTTTCGTCATCAATGTCGCTTATCCAATTCACGCCTATCACGCCTACAGCGTTTTTGTTTTTGGTTACATAATTGATTACTTCTTGGTTTGATTCGGCAATGTAGGTTTTGATAGAGTCTTGGGCTGTGATTTTGAAATATTGTCTTACAAAGTTGAGGTTGCTTGAATATCCTTTGTCAAATACAAGAACGATGGTATCGCCCTTTTTATTTTTGGCTTTGCCTCTTACTATTTGCTCAAGGCGCGACATAGTTACGAGCGAGTCTTCATTTTCGGGGTGTGTGATGAAGGCAGGGGCATCTATGCCTATGGGTACGCTTTTGAGTGATATTTTTTCTTTTTCAAATTTTGCCTTTTCGCCTATAGTCAGTGGACGCGAGATGATGATAAGTCGGGCATCATTTTTGAAAAGGTCTGCAACGGCTTCATTTTCGGCTTTGTAGGCAATCTGTACTTCAGAATTTTTGTAATGGTATTTGAAGACTTCTTTGGTGCTTTCGATGAGGGGCTGGTAAGATTCATCTACAGACATTTTCATTTGGTAGTCTTCGGGTTTGTATCTATCTTGTTGTTTGACTTGGCATTGGCTCAAAGCCCACAAGCTACACAAAATAAGGAGAAAGCGCATGGTAGAATTACGATTTACGAATTACGATTTTTGATTTACGAATTACGAATTTAGTGTTTTGGTAGGCAAGTTCAAACTGAAACTTGGGGTGGGGCTAAATAGTTAGTCGTTTTCTTGGATACTTTGATTTTGCAGATATATTACAATGGGTGCAAAGATAACTATAGTTTGTCTTTTTTATTTTGTTATTTTGCAAATATATGCAAAAAAATACTGTAAAACCAAAAAAACATTTAGGACAACACTTCCTTGAAGATGAATCTATAGCCGAACGTATCGTGGACGCGCTCACGCCCTTGCCTGCCTACCGCGCAGTGGTGGAGATAGGCGCAGGAACAGGCGTGCTAACTAAATATCTATGCGAAAAACCTGATTTTCAACTATATGTAGCGGAGATAGATACTGAATCGGTGGTTTATTTGCGGAAGCACTTTCCTGCCTTGAAGCCCTTTGTACATGAGGTGGATTTTCTGACGCTGGACATAGATGCGTGGATAAGCCCTGAAGCCTTGCCTACCTTTGCAGTGATTGGAAATTTTCCTTACAATATTTCTTCGCAGATTTTTTTCAAAATTCTTGAGCATAAAGAGCGAGTGGTAGAGGTAGTGGGTATGCTTCAGAAGGAAGTGGCAGAACGCCTTGCCTCCCCTTCGGGTAGCAAGGAATACGGTATTTTGAGTGTGTTTTTGCAGGCTTTTTATGACGTGGAGTATCTTTTTACGGTGGAGCCAGAAGTTTTTAATCCGCCTCCCAAAGTTCGTTCGGGAGTGATTCGGCTGAAGCGAAATGACGTGCAAAGCCTGCCTTGTGATGAAGCGAGATTCAGAAATGTAGTCAAAACAGGCTTCAATCAAAGACGTAAAAAGTTAAGCAATGCGCTCAAGCCGATTTTGGGAGGCAAGGACTTGGACAAGATTCCGTTTCTTGAGCTTCGTGCCGAGCAGTTGAGTGTGGCGGACTTTGTAACGCTGACGTTGGCTCTTTCGTAGGGCTTGTGCATGATGAGTCTGATAAAAACTACAAACTATTTGCTATCTTTGCAAAAAATAATATATCATGGATACGAACTTTAAAATGGTTGCCCAAACGATGTTTGGCTTGGAAGATATTTTGATAGCTGAACTCACTGACTTGGGCGCGACTGACCTCGAAAAGCACAATCGAGCAGTGGGTTTTACAGGCGATTTGGCTATGATGTATAAGGCAAATCTTTGTTTGCGGACGGCTTTGCGGGTATTGGTGCCTATCCAAAATTTTGAAGTGCAAAACGAACAAGACCTATATGACAAGATAAAAGCCATAGCTTGGGAAGATTATCTGGACGTAGATGGCACATTGGCTATAAACTGCTCGCTCAATTCTAATCTTTTCAATCATTCCCAATTTTTGGAACAAAAAACAAAAGATGCCATAGTGGATAGATTCAGAGAAATCTATGGCAGACGACCTTCTGTAGATTTAGAAAGACCTACCTTGCGCATCAATTTGTTTGTGGGTAGGGAGCATTGTATCGTGTCTTTGGATAGTTCGGGCGAGTCTTTGCATAAAAGAGGTTACCGCGACAAGACCAACCTCGCGCCCATGAATGAAGTCCTTGCGGCAGGCTTGGTGTTGCTGACAGGTTGGGATAAAAAAAGCAATTTTATAGACCCCATGTGTGGTTCTGGTACACTTTTGATAGAAGCCGCATTGATTGCCAAAAATATCCCACCAGGAAGTTATAGGGACTATTTTGGCTTTGAACAATGG
>JAAFJK010000049.1 GCA_013298105.1 Cytophagales bacterium | reverse complement strand
AGATACCACTATCTTTGCTCTCGCTATTCATAGCAATCGCCATAATCTCTGAAAAATTGATTTTGAAACTTAATTTTTCAAAATTATGGCTTTTTTACATACTTCACAAATTTTGTCATATACTTAGGAAAAATACATAGCATTGGGCGAAAAAGCTCCGCGCACCCTTGAAGCATACCAAATACACCACCAAGAAATATTGGCACATTTTGGCAAAAACAAGAAACTATGTACCTTCAAGGCATCAGATTGGGAGGAATTTAGGTTGCATTTGGCAAGTAGAATCATCAGCACAGGTGGGAATGTAGGCAAGACTACACACCCCAATACTGTAGCCAAGTATATGATAAGTTTTAGAGGGCTTTTTGAGATTGCGGCAGAACATGAGCTAATCCCCAAGAACCCATACACACACAAAAAGAGTGAACGCATACGCCCTACAAAGGTATTTTTGCCTACTGAAAAGCTATTGGAACTGCACCAACTCAAGCCTCAAGAATCCGAAGTAGTACAGGCATTGGACATCTTTTTGTTTTGCGCACATTCAGGCTTGACGTATGCGGATTATGCGAGCTTGACCAATGATAGCCTAATAATACACGAGGGCAAAAAGTACATCTATTTGCCTTATAGGGCAAAAAGCCCAATCAAAAAAAGGTATGGCACAAGCTATATACCACTTTTCCCACAACTGCAAAGCCTCATAGATAAATAGACTTACTAAATACGTACAGTATTGTTTTTGAATGCTCTTCTGAAATTCCATAATCCAGCACAGCACTCCAAGGCGAGGTCTAAAATAGGGTTTTTGTCGGGATTATTAAGTCTGTTTTCATTTCTTAAAATATAATATCGTTTGAGTCCACCTATGCTATGTTCTACTTTTACTCTCACACGAGCAATTTCAAAATTGATGATTTTTTGAGCATCTGTAAGTGGTTGTTTCTTTTTTCGTTTCACGCCTATTTGAACATTCTCTTTAGCATTAGGTGTGTTTTTAAGTAAATCTGCCAATCCTATAAAACCTAAATCTACCCATATCTGTAAGGTAGAAAAATTGAGTACAGCTAATTGTTCTTTGAAAAGCGCAATATCTACCTCTTTACCCAAACGGACATTTCCCATAAAAATGATTCTACCACGTTTATCACATATTATCAGGAATATTAGCGTATGGGCTTTTTTTTACCACTGTATGTTTTTCGTTGTTTTAAGTCGTTTTCAGCCCTTTCTATGGGTATTTCCGTCCCATCTATAAAAATATCTGTAACATCTGCAAAAGCTTCATCGAAGGCTTGTTGATTCACAAATTCACGCAAGGCGAGTGCCCCTTCACGTCCTAAACTTGTTTTCAAAGTAGGTAAAATATACGCAATGTATCCACCCGCAGTTACATCAGTAAAACCAAATGACAGCCCTAATACTTGCCAAGTTGGATAGACTTTTAAGTAATATAAGATAAAAAAAAGGGCTTCCCGACTATCACTTAAGTAGGCAAGTTCTCCTGTAAATTGATTGGCAGACTTGCTAACATAAATGGCTGAAAAAGTCTTATGTAAAGCCTCAAATTTTTCTTGGGTCAAACCTGTAGACGATTGATATTGCTTATCAGTACGCAAATTTGTGTAAATACTTGCCATAAAAATGCAGTTTAATTTTTGTGCAATGATAACACATTTTAATAACAATACTTCTAAATAATTTTGCAAAAAAATAGCAAATGCCTAATTAAACGATAATGAACGAATTTTGTAAGTCTATTATGATTGGGCTATATGTTCAGACCCCGCCTGCGCTTCTTCTACCCTCATACCCAACCAAAACGGCAATCATTTGGAAGTAACCCTCGAAAACGGACAAACTAAAACCTTCAAAGCAACAGCCCTTACCAATGAAGACCCGCTTTGCCCCGAAAGTGCGGCACTCATACTTACAGCTACCTCTACTTCTCTCAGTCCCTTGCCTGCCATCAGCCAAACTGATATGAACTACATCACAGTGTCCGTGCCATTAGTTCCTATCACAGATGCAAGCCAATTAAACACTCTGAATGCTACCCAAATCCGCCGTACCACCACCTATTATGATGGCTTAGGGCGCGATATACAAGTAGTAAGTACTCAAGCAAGTACATCTCTCAAAGACATCATACAACCCATAGAATATGATGCTTTTGGGCGCATCATCAAGCAATACTTGCCCTACACAGGCGGAAACAATGGTGCATACAAACCAAACGCTTTAGCCACACCCTATACGAATAGCGACCAACACAAATTCTACAACCAAAACGCCCCTGATAACGTTACAAAAGATGCCACGCCTTTTGCCAAAGTAGAATACGAAGCCTCTCCCATGAACCGCGTTACAAAAGCATGGGGAGTAGGCGCGACTTGGCACAATGCTGACGCACACAGCAAAGCAGATTATTACATCTACCAAGAAAACCTATCTGCCCCGTCCAAAAATGTACCCAAGTGGCAATATGATTTTGCTTTGGACAAATGCTTTGTAGATATAAACAATGCCATGTACCCCAGCAACACCCTCATAGTGCAAAAAGCCACAGACGAGGAGCGGATGCAGGTGGAGGAGTTTCAAGACAGCGAAGGACGCACAGTCCTCAAGCGTGCCACAGACAGCACGACCACAGGCAACCAAGAAATCCTCGAAACTATGTATGTCTATGATGATTTTGGACAGCTAAGGCTCATCATTCCACCTACGGCAGTGCATATTTTGAGAACAGTAAATAATAATGGACTTTGGAATCTCAACGCTCCCTGCCCTAACTGCGGAGGCAAAACCATCCTCGAAACCTACTGCTTCAAATATACTTATGATGCACAAGGCAGAGTGATAGAGATACGCGAACCCCAAAAAGCAGTAGAATACACCGTTTATGATGACTTGGATAGACCTATCCTGACCCAAGACGAAAACCTACGCAATGCCAATCCTGAATCAGCCACAAGCAACGATACAGACAATAGACGCTGGAACTTAACCAAATACGACATATTAGGTCGCCCCATCTATGCGGGAATTGTAACGTTCAATGAAGAACATACCCGCGAAACCCTGCAAAATTTAGCAGATGAATACCTCCTATCTTTCCCTGAAGCAGAGAGAGGTGCGCACCTATACGAAGTATTCAATAAAAGCAATCCCCCACACGCCTACACCACAGACCGCGCTTTCCCCAATTCAAATGCCATAGAAATAGAAAGTTTCGAATACCTTACCGTAACCTACTATGACAACTACCAAAACGCAATTGAAGCAGGCATAACCCACACTTTCCAGTCCAACACCTACAACGCCACCCACTTCAACCGTATGGCAGGCAAGGTAGTAGCCTCGAAAGTGAAAGTAATGGACGATAAACGCCTCACAGCAGATGCCAAATGGCTCTACACAGTTCCCTACTATGACGATAGAGGACGCACCATTCAAATCATAGCCGACAACCACATAGCCACCAATGCACCCGCCAGTACACCCAACGCCGCACAAAAGGGCTTAGATGTCATGAACCTAAAGTATGACTATATCAAGCTCATAGAAGACCAATTCACGCATACAGGTGGTGCAAGCCCCCTAACCATTACCCAACAATACGAATACGACAACCACGCCCTCAAAAGCCTCTACCATACCATCAAACATGGCGAAATCACCTATCCCAAAGAGCGATTGGCTACCTACCAATACAACGAGATAGGACAAATGATAAACAAATCCGTAGGAAATGCCAAAATCCAAAGCATAGACTACACTTTCAATATCAGAGGCGCACTCACACGCATCAACGAAATAGACAACCTAAACATAAATAACAACAACGACCTTTTTGCCTTCCAGCTTGTCTATGAAGACCAAAACAACCGCATAGACCAAATAGCAGGACAAGCCACCAACGGACTTGGAAAACGTCAATACAACGGACTCATAGCAGGACAGCTATGGCAAAGCAAAGCGGATGGAGAGGTGCGCGGATATGCTTATGCGTATGATGGATTTGGCAGACTGAAAGAAGCCCGCTATAAAAACTTCAATACCGACAGCCCCGAAAAATTCAGCGTATCAGATATCCAATACGACAAAAACGGCAACATCACCAAGATGAAACGAGAGGGTATGATAAATATCAACCTCCCTGTAGCTACCCGTTTTGGTGTAATAGATGACCTTACCTACACCTACAAAGGCAACCAAATCACGAACATCAAAGACAATGTAACGGCTTCTACAGGCATAGCAGGCGATTTCCAAGACAGAGATGCCACAAGCCCCACAGCCACAGAATATTTCTATGACGAGAACGGAAACCTCATAACAGATGACAACAAAAAAGTTATTACCCTCATCTACACAGCACAAGGTAAAGTAAGCCACGTAAAATATGCAGACAATAGCTCTATAACCTATACCTATGACGCTGTAGGCATCAAACTTCAAAAAATAGCTGAAAATGTCCCTGAAAATAAAACCATCAACACCCTCTATGCAGGCGGATTGGTCTATCAAGGCGAAGCTACTACAGATGGCGAACTCCAATTCATAGCCACCCCCGAAGGCAAGGCACTCGCCCCCCGAAAGCTCGGCAACGTAACACAAGCCTTTGCCTACGAATACAACTACACAGACCATCTCGGCAACCTCCGCATGACCTTCCGCGAGTCGAAGGCAAGCACCTACGAAGCCACGATGGAAACCACCAAAGCAACTACAGAACGCAGAGAGTTTGCCAACATAGACATCACACGCGATTGCAATGTAAGAGTACCTAATGCGCTTGGCAGAGTATGCTCCGCCAAAGTGCAGGCATCTGATTCCAGCACACCTACTATAGAGAACAAACCCCTTGGACCTTGGAAATCCATACCTGTAGTAAAAGGCGATAAAATAAGCGTAAATGTGCAGGCATTCACCCAACAACTCCCCTCAAATGCCCCACCTACTCTTATCAATTTGGGTGCTTTTTTACCGCAAGCTACCACTTATGGTAATATAGGTTCAGGTTCTTCTGAAATCAAAAACACCTACAAACCATCTGTGTTGTTGTTAGGGCTTGGTGCGCCTATATACCAAATTCTTTCTAACCAAAATAATACCTCCAATAAGAAACTTCCCAATGCTTATTTACGTATTGTGGAATATGATGAAAATGGAAACCCAATAGGGCAAAGAGTCGAACACGTAAACATACCTAACACATGGCATCCGCTACGCATAGATGACTACATAGCCCAAGGCAAAGGACGCATCGAGGTCTTTGTGGCAAACGAAAGCGGGACTGCAGTATGGTTTGATGAAATGTCCATCACGCATACGCCCACGCTCATAGCCCAAGAAACCCACTACGACCCTTGGGGACTGGAGTTAGTAGGGATAGGCGCACAGGGCTACAACCGCTTCACGTTCAATGCCCAATCCGAAAAACAAAAAGAACTCGGCGGAAACTCAGGCTACTTCTTCGAAACCGACTGGAGAGGCTATGATGCTCAAGTAGGCAGGTTTTGGCAGGTGGATAAGTTGGCAAAAAAATATCATGGGATAACACCTTATCACTTTGCTTTGAATAATCCAGTCGGATTTAATGATCCTACAGGTCTTTCCAGTAAATCCACAATGCCTGATTGGCTACAAAAAATTTGGGATAGTTCAAGTAGTGGCGACACATGGACAAACAACGGAAAAGGCGGATTCGAAAAAGCTACTCATGTAAATGTAATAGTTATGGCTAAAAATAGGAAAGGAGACAAAGAAATGCAGATGGCATATGGTACAGCAAAAAGTGCATCAGAAGAATCCTATGGTGGTGGTTTGTCAAGTGTTAAATATCAAAATATATTATTAGAAGTAAATGATTTATCAGACTTGATAACACAACTAGAAAAATTAGTAAAAAAAATGGGGGCTTTAATTATAGAAAATTTTTATATCTTAAGTCACGGGGGTTACAACAAAGCTTCATTTGATATAGGTGCTACTACAATTACAAATGATAATGTGCAAGAACTGATTAAAATAAAAAATGTTGAGGGAATATATATAAAAGACATTGTGCTTGGCGCTTGTCATGTTGCAGGTGGGGCTAAAAAAAATGCTTCAGAAGGTTTTTTAAAGAATGTTTTGTCTAATATTGGGGGTGAGAAATTGTATGCAAATAGAAGTTGGACTGAAACATATTTTTTTTCCAATATGCCAAATGTGTATCTTGGGTGGGTTATTGGGGGATTAAACATGGACGTATATGATGGTAAAGGAAAAACGCCTTATGGTGGTCCTCGTCCTAAAGCATTTGAGTATTTAGGTATGTGGGTAGAGGTATCTGGAAATAATGTGAAAGATGTAGGTACGATGTATTTTAATTCTTCAGGTAAAGGTGTATCATATTTGCTTTCTCCTGCAATGATAAGGCATCTTTTTCAAACTCATCCTAACGACATACCAAAGCAAGGAGAGAGAAATTTTAAATCACACAGAGTTTCCGAACACTATTAACACATATTATTATTATGAAATACATAATCTTATTTACTTCGCTTTTTTTATTATATTCTTGCAATTCAAATCAAAAACATGAAACAAAAACTAATATAAAAAATTGTTTTGATGATTTTGATATGTTTGAATTTAAACCTTCAAAAAATAAACGAGAAGAATGTCCATGTGTAGAATATATAAGAGAGAATAATGATAGTATTCTCTTAAAAGTATATACCTATGGTGGTGAACCAATAATTCTTAAATATAAAGTTGAGAAAAATTATTTTTTGGGTAAGAAGATTGGAAAAGATGATTCAGGAATATTATTTGAAACTTACACATATTTCAGTAAAGACTTCATCTTAGAATTTCGATATGACGAAAAACAAAAAAATACAAATGATATGTATTTGAGTAGTGTTGTAAAGATTCTCAGAAATAAAAAAATAGAAGTTTCTTTCAACAGATATTATAATGCCAAACATTCTTTTTATTTTGATTTTGAAGGTTTGCTAAAAGATAACAAGAATAATATACATACAACAACTTATAAGACAGAAAATGAAAATATAGTTTTGTATGAATCATACAAAACACAAAATTATGTTAAAAATTCTATTGAAAGGTATAATAGAAATAAGCAACTTTATTATAATTTTTCGGTTTTTTGGCATATATATATAATACCTCTATAATATTTGTTGCCAGTTCGTTGAAGTGTGCATTACTACTTGTAAATCAGTATGTTAGTTGAAGTTTGTAACTTCAACTTAGTGGTTTGCCCCACTGGCACAAGCGTGGACGCTTGCGCCAGTGGGGGGTTAGGAGGCTTGTTTTTCCTACCTTACCAACCGAATCAAACTCTGGTACTTGATACGTTTTTTCTCTCTTGGTTCAGTGTATTCCACAGTGCAGAAGTACACACCCGCAGGCGCAGGTTTGCCATTCATAGTGCCATTCCACATTTTTTCCTTGCTATCACTCACAAAGATAACCTCCCCCCAGCGATTGTAAATCCGCCAATCCAAATACCTAAAATTATCCCCAAATATCTTTAGCTCATCATTCAAGCCATCG
>JAAFJK010000245.1 GCA_013298105.1 Cytophagales bacterium | reverse complement strand
ATAGCGGTCTTCAATGCGTGTTACGTAAGTAGGTTCAGCTCTTTTGCCTAAGTTCACAAAAGTCGTGTAAACCCCTGTAAGTTCCAGTAAATTTACATCACTTGTCCCCAAACAAATAGCAGCAGTGGTATCCATTGGGGCTTTTATGCCAAGTGCGCGGGCGTATTCTATGGTTAGCTTCGGTCCGAGGTGCTTCATAAGCCCCACCACGATATAGTTATTGGAGGTTGCCAAGCCTTCGCGCAGCGTAATCATTCTGCCCGTACCACCTCCGCCTGAGTTGCCTGGTGTCCAATTTCCAATCGTAACAGGCGTGTCCATCATTTGTGAGCAAGGTGTATAGCCATTGTCAAGTGCCATACAATATACTATAGGTTTGAAAGTAGAACCAGGCTGTCTGCGCCCTTGATTTACGTGGTCAAACTGAAAATGCTTAAAATTATGTCCACCTACCCATGCGCGTACATAGCCTGTCTGAGGTTCTACAACCACAAAACCCGCTTGCAAAAAGTATTTATAGTGGCGGATAGAGTCATAAGGAGTCATGACTGTGTCCTTTTCTGTGCCACCCATCATGTAGATGCGCATAGGCACGCGGGTAGTAAAGCTCTCTTTTATTTTCTCTTTATTTTCGCCATGTTTGGCGACTACTTTGCGGTAGCGTTCTGTTTTTCGGGCTTCTTTTTCTATGAAGTTCGGGATTTCTCTGTCAAAATCATCTACCCAAGGATTCCTACCAAGGTATTTCCATTCTTGGTAAAAAATAGGCTGAAAAGTATTTAGTTGCTCTATGACAGCTTCTTCTGCGAGCTTCTGCATTTTGGTATTCAGGGTAGTATAGACACGCAAGCCATCTTTGAAAAGGTCGCGTTTGTTGTCTTTTGCCCATTTTTCCAAAAATTTTTGTAACTCCACCCGAAAATAAGGCGCAACACCCGTAAGTTGATTGTCATTGCCGCGCTTAGTTTCTATTTTTGTTTTTTTGAGTTGTTCGCACTGGTTGGGAGTCAGAAATTGGTACTTTTGCATTTGCTCAAGTACCGTATTTCTGCGATTCATAGCATTTTTGTAATTGAAAAAAGGACTGTATTTCGTGGGTGCTTTCAAAACACCTACCAGCATGGCGGCTTCTTGGACATTCAGTTGGCTGGGGTGCTTGTCAAAAAAAGTCCTTGCGGCAGTATTGATACCAAAAGCATTGCTACCAAACTCTACAGTATTGAAGTACATTTCCAAAATTTCTTTTTTGGTATAGCTTCGTTCTATCAGTATGGCGGTGTACCATTCTTTAGTTTTCGTAACCAATGTACCAATCAAAGGAACTTTGTGCAAGTAGCCTCTACTTTCTGTGCTTCGTGTTTCAAAAAGGTTTTTGGCTACTTGTTGTGTGATGGTACTTGCACCGCCTGTAGTTCCCATAGAAGCCACAATACCACCCAAACGCCAAAAGTCAATGCCTGCGTGTTCTTCAAAGCGCACATCTTCGGTAGCTATGAGTGCGTTGATAAGGTACGGAGAGATTTCCTCGTATTTGATGGGGGTACGGTTTTGGCGATAATACTTGCCCATGAGAATATTGTCTTCTGAATAGACTTCAGTAGCTTGGTCACTTTGTGGGTTTTCAATTTCTTTGAAGTCTGGAATAGCTCCAAAAAGTCCAAAAGTATTGTATGCCATTGCCCAAAAGTACAAGACAAAGCAAAGGTAAAACACACCCACGCTTATCCATAAAGCAAGAATCAACTTGTAAAAACGCCCCGCTAAAATGCGCATAGCCAAAGTATAATAAAAGATATAAACTTTGCAAAGTTAGCACATGAAATTTAGCTATCCAAATTATTCTCTACCAGTTGTTGAATTTGATGTTTTTCCATCAGTTTTTTTACTACATTCATCAAGAATAGATAGTCTTTTTGGGCAGGTTTGGCGAGCCAATGTATTTCTAATTTTTTGTGCCTGCGGTCGAGGCGCACTTGGGCAAAAGAAGGTTGCTGAAAACTCATAATTTTTATGGAAAATGCGGTGGATATTTTTACAGTTGCAAGATTTTTATATTTATATCATATTACCGCAATTTTACCTCCAAAACATACATGATACGTTTTATAGCGTATTTTTATCCATTGTATAGCTTTTAAACTGTTGTTTTTCAAGGATTTAATAACTATGACGGGTAGGCAAGGTATGTAAGAAAATCAAGAAAAAGTTTCATTTTGGGAATATTTTTTACAATTTTGGGCAAAAAAAACTTGCCTACCCAAGCGGGCAGGCAAGTCTTTTATTCGTTTTCTTCGGCATCTTCTTCAGCATCATCTTCTTCTCCTGTTTCTTCCTCAAATTCTTTTTCGAGGAGCGCGAGCAGGTCATCTACAGTTTCGTCTTCCCAGTCAGTACGGCGCAAAAGTTCTGCCTTGCCTACATCAAGCACACTTTTGGCAGTATCGAGTCCAAGTTTGTGGAGTTCATCAATAATCCAGCTATCGAGTTCATCAGCAAACTCAGTCATGTCAATGTCTTCCTCAAGGCTTACATCATCTGTATCGCGGAAAACATCAATTTCTTGTCCAATCAGCTTGCCTGCCAGCTTGATATTATGCCCACCACGCCCGATAGCGAGCGAAACTTGGTCTGGCTTCATATAAACCGAGATGCGGTTATCGCCATCTTGTACGAGGTTGGTTATTTTGGCGGGACTGAGGGCGCGTGAGATATAGAGTTCGAGGTTTTCGGTGTAGTTGATAACGTCAATATTTTCGTTATTCAGTTCGCGTACAATTCCATGAATCCTTGAGCCTTTGCTACCGACACAAGAGCCTACAGGGTCTATGCGGTCGTCGTAGGCTTCTACAGCAACTTTGGCGCGTTCGCCCGGTTCGCGGACTACTTTTTTGATGACTATCAGTCCTTCGTTTATTTCAGGGATTTCTTGCTCAAAAAGTCTTTCAAGAAAAGCAGGCGAGGTGCGCGAAAGTATGATTTTGGGTGCGCCATTGATCATATCTACTTTGTCAATGACTGCACGTACTTGGTCCCCTTTGCGGTAGCGGTCTTTGGGGATTTGCTGTTGTCGGGGCAGAGAAAGTTCGTTGCCTTCGCTGTCCTTCAGTAGCAGGTCGCGCCCATCTCTGCCTGTGGTTTGATAGACTTCGGCTGTGATGATGGCGTGTTCATGCTCTTTATACTTCCTGTAGAGTATCTCTTTTTCGAGGTCTTTTACCTTTTGGATAAGGGTTTGACGAGCCGTAAGGATAGTTCTACGTCCAAAGTCTTCGAGTCTGATGTCTTCAGATACGTCTTCATCAATCTCAAAGTCGGGCTGTATTTTGCGGGCTTCGGAGAGTGTGATTCTGTCGGCTTCCCAGATGTCTTCGTCATTGTCGTCAATGACTCTACGTTCTCTACGCATCTCAAGATTGCCGTCTGTAGTATCTACTGCGACTATAAAGCCTTTGTCTGTACCGTATTTTTTGCGAATCATTGCCCTGAATACTTCTTCAAGGAGTTTGGAAACTTCTTCGCTGTCTATGTTTTTGGTACGGGCAAAGTCCGCAAAAGACTCTATGAAGCTGGCGGCTTCTTGGTCTTTGGTTTTGGTTGTTTTTTTGGTTGTTTTTGCCATGTTTTTATATGGTTATGTTGTTATTTTTTTCGGTTGGTAGGCAAGGTTTTTAGTACAGTTTTAGCTCGGCAGAAAAATGCTTTGCATTTTGCGGATTGCAAACCCGCCTCTATTGGAAGTGCTTAGTTGCAAACTAAGCACAACAGAGGGGCTATACCCACCATTTTTTATAACTTTTATGAATTTTTACAGATTTTCCAGTAAGAGCTTCGGATAAACTTAGGTAAAACTTTTTATCTTTATCTTTAAACTTATACACAATTTTATCCACTTCTATTTCATCAAATTTTGCCCATTCTATTGGTATTTCAGTATAGTACTTGAATATTAAAATACGATTCAGTTCTTTATCTTCCCCAGTTCGTTTAAGTCTATCCATAAAATCAAAATCAATATGTTCGTTGAAGTTTCCAACTTCAACGCAAAGGCTTTGCGGTCTGCGACCGCTACGCCAAAGGCGGGCAGACTACAAAAATACACACTTTTCCACTATTACACATCTTACCCGCACAAAGGTAGGCAACAAAAAAGACTTTAGTAGCACGACTTTTCGCCTTTGGCGTAGCGGTCGCAGACCGCAATGCCACTGTGTTGAAGTCACAGACTTCAACAAACAAACCGTTTTTTATATCTTACGAACACTTAAACGAACTGGGTTTGAGCAAAAAGAAATTGGATAGAAAGCAACCCTATACAAAAGATTAAAAACTTTTTCATGCTAATTTGTGAAGTAAGGTATTTTAAATAAAGCGTTTTGATTGATAGATAAACTCAAAAACCAATTTCTAACTCAAGGGCTAAGTTGTTGGCTTGTATGTTATAGGCATTTTTGAACATGACTGTGGTAGGAAAGGTACTGATGATGTTGTTTTGCTTGTCGTCTATCAAAGAACCAAGCCCGTGGTAATAGCCCAAACCTATTCTAAGTTTTTGTGTCCCAAAAATCTTTTTTTCGTAGCCTATACCTACATGGGCTGTATTCGTTTTGGAGCTAAAGGCATAAGGGAGTTTTTGGGCATAATAAAAAGACAGCGCTAAAGGATTGTCAAATTCATCAAAAGCCACTTCTTTGCCTCCACTTTCATACATAAAGCCTACCTGCATATAGCCTGCATAGTCTTTTTTTAGAAGGAAATTATACTTTACAATTATCGGAATTTGCCAATGTTTCAATAAAAATTCTGCTGTGGGGTCAGGTTTATAGTAAAATGTAGGTCCTTGTAGTTGTGTGCGAGGGTCTTCATACTCCACGCCATAGATTCCTTCAAACTGAATACCTACATACCGCCGAATACGCCTAAGTCCTGTCCGAATGCTTAGTCTTTTATCTACATTGTAGGCTATCCAAATGCCATAGTTTCCTACCATACGTGATGACATAGACTTGGCAACAGGGTAAATGTTTTGTTGCAAGTTTTCTACTTTTGTAAAACTGACAGTGGGTGCAAGATACAATCCGAACTCAAAGCGCTTTAGTTTATCTTCTGTGATGATTTCGGGAGATGCAGGTGTAACTATCTGCCCAAAAACGGGCTGTAAAGCTAAAATCCAGAAAAAAACTAATAAGCGGATGTTTTTTTTCATAGTGGTTGTGATTACTTACTTTTTTTGCCGAACATATAGGCTACAGAAATGCTTAAAGCGCGGTTTTTTAGTGTACCTATATCTGAAGTAGATATATTAGCAAGCCCCAAACCATATTGTAGTCCTAAAACAGTATTCTCAAATTCAAGACTTGTACCTACACACAATCCAAAGTCAAGCGGTCGCATACCACCTTTATTACGCTCATTTGTCCAATAGATTTTACCTGCGTTAGAGATGGTACCTCCGCTAAACTTTGCTTTGCCTGCTATGCCATATCCAGCATATCCACCAAGCAACAGATTGAGTTGGGCTTTGCCTAAAGCTATGCCATAGCCCACTAAAATAGGTAGTTCTAAGTAAATAGGATTCGCTGATTGGGTAATAAAACTACTTTTTTCGCTAAAACCCTTTGAAGAAAGTTGTAACCCGCTTTGTAAAAAGAAGTTTTTAGATAATTCCCTTTCTATGATGCCTCCCAATTGAAATCCTAAAACGGGCTTAAAATCACTCTGTACATAGAGAGTGGGGTCGCTTTTAGCTTTTTGATTCGCTATATTCAAACCCACTTTTACGCCAAAGCGGGTCTGCGCGTGGGTACTGAGGGTTATGCCTAAGAAGCATAAGATGAGCATGATTTTTTTCATGGGTTTGTTTTTTTTGGTTTAGTTGTTTTTGGTTTGATTGTTTTATTTTTTGTAAAAAGACTTATTTGTTTTTTGCTGTACTATCTCTTGCCTGCTTATAGTGTGGTAGGCAAGGAGGTATTTGGTTTCTTTTGCTTGTTCCCCCACTGGCGCAAGGCTCTTGCCTTGTGCCTACATAACTGAAGCCTCTGGCTTCCGCCGTAGGCGAAAAAACTATCATTTCACACATCTTGTAAGTTGAATAAACACACTAAAATAAATACACTAATGGCAAAAGCCCTTGCCTATTTTCTTCATAATCTCGCGCACTGCTATAAATCCACGCACTCGCTATATCTGTAAAACCTGCCTCTACAGGATTGTTGTACAGGTAGGCAAGTTTTTGAGAGGCTACCACAGCATCATACAATTCTATAGGATGATTGTCTTGTTGCCATAGTTGCCATTCCTTGTTGTTACTATTAGTCCTGCCTGCGAACTCAAATATATTCAAGAGCCATTCACGCCTACTTTCCTGCGGGTTTTCTATGATAGCTTTTCGCAACTGTTTAGAAGTAAAACCTTTTATATCACGCATAATGTCTGCTAAATCTTTGGTAGCTGAACTAATTATCAGATGCACATGATTCGACATGATACACCACGCATGAAGGTCTAAATCTTTCTCCTCTTGGCAATAGCGCAAACTATCTACCAAAATATCCCGATAGATATTTCGCGTAAACAAATCTACCCACCCTGCTGTAGCAAAACTCACAAAGTACGGCTTTTGACTGTCACCAAATTTATATTTCCTGCTCATTTTTAGTTCGATTTTAGCTTCGTTTTAGTTTTGTTTTAGCTCGACATTCTATTGTTTCGCAATAGACAAGCCACAGGCTTGTAGTTATTTAGGCACAAGCCAAGAGGCTTGCGCCAGTGGGTTGTATATTTTTTGAAATCTCGTATGATGTCCGACTAAGTATAATCAAATGTACATGATTGCTCATAATACACCACGCAAATACTTCAAGCCCTTTTGCTTCTTGGCAGTAGCGCAAACTTTCCAATACAATACCTGAATACGCAGACCGCGTAAATACATCTACCCAATCTACCACCGCAAAACTCACAAAATAAACCCCATCAGGATTGTCAAAGCGATAATTAGCCATACTTTTTTTAGTTTAGTTTTAGTACGGATTAGCTCGGCATTCTGTTGCTTCGCAACAGGCAAGTTACAAACTTGCAAACCACTGCGTTGAAGTCTTAGACTTCAACGAACATACTATTTTTTAATTCTCTTAGTCATACTTAAACGAACTGTGAAAATCACCTTTTTCTTTTCATATCTTTGTATTTATATTTGTTTACCCATGCACTATCCACGTTTGGTAAAAGTTCTGTAGGCATTTCATGGAAGGTTAAATTTTTCAAAGTTTCTTGTTCTTTCAATATACGTCCATTATCCATAATGTCTTTATTAATCCTACTATCTATTTCAGAAGGCACTCTGTGCCAGTTTTTTATAGTATTTTTACTTTTGACAACTCCTATATATTGCACCTGACGAAATTGGGTTCTCATAAACCCCATGCCATAATAGTTTTGATAAATAATTGCTTTTATAGTATCATTTTCTATATCATAAGTTCCCCAAAAAAAAGAGCCAAAAGTACGATGTGCAGCAAATTTATGCTTAAGAGATGATTTATAAAACACCTCACTATCAGATTGAGCAATAATACCATTTTCGTAAAATATTAATGGGCGTGCTAAACAATTTTCTGGTATTTTGGCTTGAGTAACCTCAACATAACACCCTTCAAATTTTATTTTTTCAGAAATATATGGTTTATTTTTATTCAAAGTTTGTCTAAATAAAATACTCGCTTTTTCTGTGTAAACACATGAAGACAGCAATACAAGTATCATAAATCCTTTGCTTTTCATGGTTTTTAGTAGATTAATTGATGAACATTATAAGTACCAAAATAACTCCCCAGTTCGTTTAAGTTTATCGATAAAATTAAAAACAATACGTTTGTTGAAGTTTCCAACTTCAACACAAAGGCATTGCGGTTTGCAACCGCTACGCCAAAGGCGCATAGGCTACAAATAAACATACTTTTCCACTATCACACATTTTTTTTGCACAAAAGTTGGGCAAGAAAAAGGACTATAATAACACAACTGTTCGCCTTTGGCGTAGCGGTCGCAGACCGCAGTGCCACTAAGTTGAAGTTAAAAACTTCAACCAACATACTTATTTTTAATTAGTTATACAGACCTCAACGAACATTGAAATAAAAGCTTTCCTACCCACACAGGCAGGCAAGGGCAGTTTAAAACTCTACCACTACAGTTGCTTTTTTAATGGCAGAGAATGATATATCGAGCGTTTCGGCTGTTTTTTTCTGCTTAGAAATTTCTATTTGTAGCACATCATCTTG
>JAAFJK010000729.1 GCA_013298105.1 Cytophagales bacterium | reverse complement strand
AAGACACTCTTTAGAGGGTGTGTTTTAAAAAAATAACAACCTTAAAAATATGGAAACGAACCAAGAAATTTTTATACAAAGCATCAAAATCAACGAAGTGAGGCATCTGCATGAGGTAGAGATAGCTTTGCACCCCGAAAAACGCACTCACCTTATTCTCACAGGCAAGAATGGGAGTGGGAAAACGAGTGTTTTGGAGGTAATAAATGAAGTTTTTGGTTTTATTTTTGATTGGCAAATATTGGGTAAAAATAGAATAAAAAAAATAGAAGCTGTGTATGGAAAAGATTTTGAAAATATACCTTTAGGAAATGCAATAGATTCCTATTCATTTGGAATGGGCGAAGATAGCTATAATTTGGGATACAATCTCACATATTTATTGAATCATTTTTTCGAAGATTTGAGTCTTTCATTTTCACAGAAATTGGGATATATAATCAATAACAGAAATGAAAATTTGGAGTTTATTGTTTGTTTCTTTGACTCGAAAAGAATTTTATCAAACAAATTTAAGCTACCAAACAAGATAGAAAGACTAAAGATATTTGATTTTATTTCTATACAAGATAACTTAGGAATTGAATTTGTCCAATACATAGTAAACCTCAAAGCAGACCGCTCTTTTGCCAAAGATGACAACGACACAGCTACAGTAGAAGCACTTGATGCTTGGTTTTTGCGCTTTGAGAACAGCCTAAAAATGATTTTTGAAGATGAAACTTTGACCTTAGATTTTGACAGAAAAACCTATAATTTTTATGTTACCCAAGCAAACAGACCGAAAGTTACGTTTAACGAACTTTCAGATGGTTATGCGTCTATCCTGCGTATCGTGTCTGAACTCATGATGCGTATGGAGGCAAGCGAGCGGAAAGACTACAATACACAAGGAATCGTGCTGATAGATGAAATAGAGGCGCATTTGCATATCGATTTGCAGAAAAAAATACTGCCTTTTCTTACTTCCCTTTTTCCGCGCCTACAGTTTATCGTTACTACGCACTCGCCTTTTGTGTTGAGTTCTTTGGACAATGCTGTAGTCTTTGATTTAGAAAAGAAAATCCGCATAGAAAATTTATCAGGTTATGCTGTAGATGGCATCATTGAAAGTTATTTTGACACTGATAAATATTCCAACCTTATCAAAAGGCAGGTAAGCCGTTATGAAACCTTGCTACAAAAAACCTTGCCTACCGAAGACGAAAAAGCAGAAATATACGAAATTAAGCAAATCCTTCAGCGCGTTCCGCTCGAGTTGGCTCCTGAATTGGTAGCCAAATTTTCAGAATTAGAACTAAACGCACTTTTGCAATAAAATATGGTAAACTTTGAGAAAACAAACTTGCCTACCGATTCCGAAATTAGGCAAGATTTGGCAAAAGAAAAAGCCAAAAGAGTAAAAGCCTTAGCCAAAAATCCAGACTCGAAAGCAGGCTCTTATCGCTTGGAGAATGTGATAGTTCAAGTTCAAAATGACTTCAAAGATAAGTGTTATATTTGTGAACGTAAAGACTTGATAGACATCAATATAGAACATTTTACAGCGCACAAAGGAAATCCAGACCTTGAATTTTCGTGGGAAAATTTGTTTTGGTCTTGTTCGCATTGTAACAACATCAAATCAGACAATGAAGTATTTAACAATATCTTAGATTGCACCAATTTAGCGCATAAAGTAGCTGAATGGATAGGCTATTTTATAGAAATTCCTGAGCAAAAAGGTAAGATAGAAATAAAAACCCAAGATTGTTCACAAGAATATTTGGAAAGGGTAAACAATACTGTGGCTTTGCTTCAAGAAGTATATGAAGGTACGACACCTTTAAAAAAGATAGGCGCAAGCAATTTACGAAAATTGATAGCTATAGAAATAGGCAAGTTACGACTTGATTTGATAAAATATTACCAAATGAATGAAGCTGATGAGTTAAAACACATTTTGTTTACTTCTATATGCAAGCACTTAAGCATTTCAAGCCCTTTTACAGCTTTTAAGCGTTGGCTTATTCTTCAAAAGGAAAAACTAAAGCAAGATTTTGAACCATATTTCGATTAGGTAACGAGTGAAAAATAGACACTTTTCTTTTTAGGAGGCAAATGATACAGGAGTAGTGATGCTGTAAGCATCTCCTGTCGCTTTAGCACCGCGCAAAATACTGACAAGGGATTCTTACAGAATGGCTAAATTCCTATTGCCTC
>JAAFJK010000221.1 GCA_013298105.1 Cytophagales bacterium | reverse complement strand
GTCCTTTTTGGTAGCTTACAAAAGGATAACGACAAAGCGGTATGCCTACAAAAATAAGCGAAAAGATAAACGGAACTGCCATAAACCATACAATTACCCAATCAGGTGGCACACCTGTCGTACTCAGCTCAGGAAAAATTAAAAACAAGATAAAAGGCGAAATAATCGCCATGACCATATTAAAAATATTCAAACCTGTTACGATTTGGTGCGTTCCTTTGTCCAAATTATTCATTTTAGGAAATACGTAGGGGCGTTCCCACGCAGGGGCAGGCAAGGTATTTTCGGCTTCGTCTTTGACAAGATTCGGAAAATGGTATTCAATTTTGCCTTCAGGCGTTACGCTTACTTCACCTTCATAGTTGGCAAGTAAATAAGCGGCTTGTATGCGGGCATCTTTCAATGCCCAACCTGTGAGGCGTACTATATCCGCAGGGACGAGCTTGCCTGCCTGTGCGCGTATCTGCTGTAAGATAAGTTTTTCGGTAGCCAATTTATCCTCTTTTGGGGGCGTTGCTCCAAATATGTAAGAGAAAATATCTGTCAAAAGTCGTTTATCACTTTCAGTCCTTTCAGGGCTACTTTTGCCCATCAGCATATTCCAAAGCTCCTTCAAACCACTCCATATTCCTTCAAGCACCGCTCCCAATATATCGCCGCTTCTTGTGATAGCCGTAAGAGCTATGACCAGCACCAGCACGTAGGCAAGGGCATACGTCAGCAACATTCCTACTGTCCAAACCTTGAACGCAAACATAAATACTTGCCCTATAGCCCAAAGTACGGTATAGACTCCTTGCATCACTTGCTTGCCTACCGATACAGATTTGGGCGTAAAATCAAACAAATAAAGCAGTTCTTGTTTTTCGTTTATCTCAAGGTAAGCAGGATATTTGCCAAGCATTTGCCGCAGGGTATATTCAGTCCAAGCAGTATTCAGGGCAGTGTTTATGACTACATCTTGGAGTGTTACGCCTTTTTGCTGGTTTCTTAGGTAGGCAAGGATAGCACTTTCATACGCTACCTGATTGTAGCCGTCTTGGAAAAAAGAATTTTTCATAAATTAAGACATAAAAAACAAAAGGAATAATTTTATTGTAGGGGTGGGGTTTACCCCCACCCAAGCCAAAAACAGCGTGTTTCAATCAAAAAGTTCTTTGCGTGGTTTGGGTGGGGGTGAACCCCACCCCTACACCAAAAATATATATTTTAGACTTTACTAAGATGTTAGGGATATTGCACAAAGTTAGCACTTTTTTTGTTTTTTTACTATTAAAATCAAAAAGTTTGCTACTTTTGTAGATTATGAATAAATAAGCACAACTTCAAAAAGAAAAGTTTTTATAATAAATTGCTAATCAATAATTTAAGTTTATCAAATGAATAATAACAAACTTTTTCGCATACTCTCTATAGATGGCGGTGGGATACGTGGTATCTTGCCTGCCCAAATACTGATTACGCTTGAGAAAAAATTGCAAGCTAAAACAGGCAATCCGCAGGCAAGACTGGCTGACTATTTTGATATGATAGCTGGTACAAGTACAGGTGGAATCCTTGCCTGCGCCTACCTGATGCCTGACAAAAATACGCCCTCGCGCCCGCGCTATACAGCCAAAGAAGCAGTAGATTTTTATCTTGAAAATGGCGGAGCGATTTTCAGTGCCTCAAACTATCAGTTTTTGAAAAGTATGGGCGGCATCTCTGATGAGCGATACTCAGAGAAAAATATAGAAGCCACTTTATTGAAATATTTTGGCGATACAAAACTAAGCGAGCTGATTCGTCCTTGCCTTATTACCTCTTATGATGTGTACGAAAGTAAGGCGCACTTTTTCCGCCAACATTTGGCAAAAGACAGTGAGGGACGTGATTATTTTGTGAGAGATGTCGCAAGGGCGACCTCTGCCGCACCCACTTACTTTGAAGCCGCTAAGATAAATTCCGCCAGCCAAATCACGTACCCGCTCATAGATGGAGCTGTTTTTGCCAATAATCCTACACTTTGTGCGTATGCAGAGGCACACACCTTGAAGACAGACGGCATCACAGAACACCGCGAAGCAAAAGATTTTTTTATCTTCTCGCTTGGTACGGGCAGCGCAAGTAAACGTAGGCTCGAACACAAAAACGTAAAAAATTGGGGAGCAATAGAATGGATAAAACCGCTCATAGACATCATGATGTCGGGTATCTCACAAACTGTCCACTATCAATTAAGGCAAATCTATGGGGCTATCGGTAAGCCTGAGCAATATGTACGCATTGAGCCAGAAATTTATAATGCCAATATAGACCTTGATGATGCTTCGCCCAAAAATCTCAATGCGCTTCGTGAAGCAGGTATGCGCAATGCAGAAATGGAAGAAAATGTGGCTAAATTAGATAATATTGCACATTTATTGATTCAAAATAGCTAAGAGGATCTACGATTTATGGTGTACGATTTACGTTCATAACATACATTATAAGTAACTATTTAGCCCCCTGCCCCAAAGGGGAGAATTATCTCCAATTTTCGCCTATTTTAGTGTTTTGGTAGGCAAGTTTAAATGCAAACTTACACAAAAACTCCCCTTTGGGGCTGGGGGCTAAATAGTTACCATTATAAATCGTACCTCAAACTTTATACCTCAAACCTCCGTTATGTTCTTATCTATTCGCCAAGTAAAGTTGCGGTTGCGCCTATTTTTTGTAATTATTGGTTTGTTGTTGCTGGCATATTTTATGTTGGCGGGCGTGTTGTATTATGACCAATACCAACGCTTGACTAAATATTATCAAGCAACCATGCAACACCACAATGCAGACATTCATTCACTGTTAGACTTGCACTTTGAGGAAAGATATAAAAAAATACAAGCAGAAGTTGCTCATTTTCAAAGGCTCATAGATACCAAAGGAGGGCTTCAAATCAAAGATAATTATGTGAAATTGAGGGTAGTAAATGAAGAAACACAAGTAGAAACTACAGCGCAAGTAACCGATTGGCGATTGAATGAACTGAATATATCTTCTTACAATAACAATAGTTTTATAGATTCTGTATCAAAAATCACAGGTTGCGACCACACCATTTTCCAAAAAATCCCTCAAGGAATGTTGCGTTTATCTACCACACTGAAAGGGCAAATAGGTGAGCGACAACTGAATGTATTTTTGCCCAATGACTGGGAATTGGTAAAAACTATCAATGAAGGTAAAATCTATACAGGACGTGTATTACTGAACAAAAAAAGGTACATCATAGCTTACCTGCCCCTGCGCAAAGGTCGAAGTATCGTGGGTATGATAAGTGCTATCTTGCCCGAATATGATTTTGGGCAAGTTACTAAGATGCTCAAAACAAAAAAATACCTTTCTTCGGGACATATTTATTTCTTTACACCCACAGGACAAGTTATTTTGCATAGAGATAGTATGGCTATGCGTATGGATTTGAAAAAGACCACCCCCGAACTTCTCAAAAAAGCAAATACCGAAAAAATAGGAAGCTATAGGTATTATTTAGCTCTCAAACAAATACAAGGCTGGCGTTGGCAATACTTTAGCTATTATCCCAAAGCTGACTTCTATACGGCTATTGCCGTAACAGAGAGTGAATTTATTGACAAACCTTTGGGAGAGTTGCGCAATCTATTGGTTACATCTTTTATCTTGTTTTTTGCCATAGCCACTGTAGTCGTTTATTTTTTCAGCAATACATTCACAAAGCCCATCTCGCATATATCTAAAGTATTGAATAACTTAGCGATAGGCAAGCGCGTACAGTTTGTACCCTACAAACAAAAAGACGAAATGGGAGCTATGAGCGTAGCAGTAGGTAAGTTGATTCAAAACAACGAAAAATCTGCACACTTTGCCAACGCGATAGGGGAAGGAAAGTTTGAAGAAGATTTTGAAACACTTGGCAACGAAGATATGCTTGGAAAAGCACTCCTCCAAATGCGCCAAGATTTGAAAAACTCGTCAGAAAAAGAACGTCTGCACAACTGGATTACAAATCAAAACGCCTATTTTGGAGAGGTTATTCGCAAAAACCAACAGGATAGAAATGCCCTTGCCTCCCAAGTCCTGCTATCTATCATGCAGAAGCTCAACCTTGTGCAGGGGGCGTTTTATGAAGTTCAGGCACAAAATAATGAAGCTGTATTGCTGAGTGCGTATGCTTACGAACGCGAAAAATTGCTTCAGCAAAAGTTCTCTTTAGATGATGGCATTTTGGGGGAAGTTTATCAAACCAAACAGTTTGTAGAAATCCGCGAACTGCCTGATGGATATCTGAAGTTCATAGCAGGTGTAGGGGCTATCTCGCCTACCTATTTGCTTATATTGCCTTGTCAAAGCAATAATGAGGTAATGGCTATCCTTGAATTGGCTAATTTTACACCTTTGGAGGACTTCAAAATACAGTTTTTGAAAGAGCTGGCGCACGTGATAGGGGCTACACTCACGAACATCAAAGCGGCGGAACTTACTTTGCGCTACCTCAAAGAAGCCCAAGAAGCCTCCGAAGAACTCCTGCAACAAGATGAGGAACTAAGACAAAATATGGAGGAACTGGCAGCAGCGCATGAACATTCAAGAGAACAAGAAGAACAAATCAAAGTAATTCTTAAGAAAAGCCAAACCCGCGAACAAATACTCAAAGACGAACTGCACAAAGCGCAACAAAAAATCAAGGAAATGGAAGATGCGGGTAGGCAAGGTTAAAAATGATGGTTCTCTGACAATTTTAGTGGAGAGAAAAAAAAGTTCGCTTTTGTCATCTTGCGCGAAGCGGTTTGTGAGCAAACCACGCGATTTTTCGCTTCGCTCAAAATGACAAAAGACTAAAAAGGACTTTCGCAAGAAGTCTAATAAAGGGTTGGGACATTTATTTTTCTTTCGCCAACTCAAAATTAAGCAATGGCAAACTCAATAATTTGGGATAAAATTTGGATTTTTGGGCTACAGCTATGCTGTCGGCATGGCGATGGTGATGGCAATCCGAACCTGCCCAATGTACCATACCACGCGAGATAAGTTTTTCGGCAAAAGTTTGGGCAGATTTGCCATAATAGCCCGCCAAAGAGTTCAGATTGATTTGTAGCAATACGCCTATCTCATAGAGTTCTTCTATGGTTTTGAAGTCTTCGTAAAGATAATAATAGCGTTCGGGGTGCGCAAAAACAGGCTTATAGCCTGAAGTTTGCAAATCAAAAATGGCTTGTTTCAAGTAGCGCGGTTTGTCTTGAAAGCCTGTTTCAAAAAGTATGTACTTGTTGCCAAAAGTAAGCAACTGTTCGCCTTTTTCTATTTTTCGCATAAAGCCTTCGTCTGCATAATATTCGGCAGCGGCTTCGATGGTTATGTCTATTTGATTTTCTTTGAGAATTTCTTTTAGTTCGGCTAATTTTTCAGTGATGATTTCGGGCGTATTCTGGTAGAAATCACTCATGATGTGGGGTGTAGTAATGAAGTGTTTGTAGCCCGCTATCTGTAGTTTGCGGATAAGCGCAAGTGATTCTTCCCAGTTTTTTGCGCCATCATCTATCCCAGCAAGGAGGTGAGAATGTATGTCTGTCGTCAGGACTTGTGTAGGGGCAGGCAAGGCTTCTTGTGTTTCCTTTTTGCGTGGGAAGCCCAAATTCCTGAAAAATTTTAACATAAGATTGTGTTTTTTAAATAATAACGATAAGAAAAAGAATTTCGCCTTCTGCCCCACGTCCATAAGCAGGCGGGTCGAGTATGATGCCCTGATAGCGATTTCCGCGCCTTGCCTCCCTTTTTACAAACTTCAGCGCATCTTCTACTATCCACCGCACGCCATCGAGTTTGCTTGCTTCAAGGTTTTCACGCGCCCAAGTTACCACAGGCTTGATAGAGTCGAGGTGTGTTACGTCTGCGCCTGCCTGTTTTGCGGCAAGGGTAGCCCCACCCGTATAGGCAAACAAATTCAATACTTTGGGTGTACCTAAGCGCGTTACTTCTTGAGCTATGAAGTCCCAGTTTTCAGCTTGTTCAGGAAAAATACCTACGTGCTTGAAAGACGAGAGCGAGAGTTTGAACTGTAGATTCAAGGCTTCAGTTTGGTAACGCATATACCAGTTGGGCGCGATTTTGTCGGACTTTACGTCCCACTGTCCTCGCTCTGGATTGTTTTTTTCTTTGCGAAAGTAGGCAAGGGCTTGTGCTTCCCACGCCTCAGCAGAGAGTGATTTCCCCCAAATGGCTTGGGGTTCTGGTCTTGCAGTAATAATTTTGCCAAACCTTTCTAATTTTTCAAAATTGCCACAATCCAACAATTCGTATTCTTGCCAATGGCGCGGGGTAAGTAAAAGCATAAAATTAACAAAAATTAGTGTATATTTGTAGCAAAATTGTAAAACTAAAACAATGAAAAAAATAATAGTATCTGTTTTTGTAGGTATTGTGTTGATTACGTGGTTTTATAGAGGGTGGAAAGCCGCCCCTGTACTGAAAAAAGCCGAAATAGTGGTAGTGGCTTATTATGCAGAACCTTGCGAAGAATGTCCTGCTCTTGAGCATACTATCAGGCGGTTGGATTGGTTTTTTGGGCGCGAGCCTATAGCTTTTTATGCCTACAATCCCGCCAAGGAAGGCGAATCAAAACGGGTAAAAGAAATACTCGATACACATGGCATATTCAAAGAAGCACAAAAACACTTCCTAAAAGGTACGGCTTCTATTTTTGTATTGAAAAATAAGCAAAGATTTGCTTTCTTCAAAGCAGAAACTGACCTTTCAGAAGCCGAAGCACTTATCAAAAAAGCATTGGGAGATGGACGATTTTAGATTTTAGATTTACGATTTATTTTGCTTTTTAGGTTTTAAAATTTAAAAATCCGTGTTATCTGTGTGCTATTCGCATTCTTTTTTTCGGATTGACAACCGCAAAACGAACGTTTAACTAAGGCTGACCACTAAATCCTCAAATACCTACAATTCCAAATCGTAAATCTAAAATCGTACCCCCTACTTGCCTGCCCCCACGAATATAAACAAGCACAAAATAAACAACACCAATGCAATATAAATAAATGCATCAACTTGTATATAACGCTTGTATCGTTGATAAAACTTTCTCATAAGATTGCAAAGTTACTCATTTCGTCTATAATTTCAGGTATTTGAACGAAAAAAGTTGTGCATTTTCAAAATTCGGCTTTTCTTTGCACCCAATAAAAATCTAAACAATAAATGTATGTTCAAAGAATTTAAAGCCTTCATTATGCGAGGCAATGTCATGGATTTGGCAGTGGGCGTAATCATTGGCGGTGCATTTGGCGCAATTACGGCATCTTTAGTGGCTGATGTCATTATGCCTACTTTGGGGCTTGTACTCGGAAAAATAGACTTCTCTACCATGGGCTACGAAGTTACCAAAGCTGTAACAGATGCCACTGGAAAAGTTACAAAACCTGCTGTTATCATTGCTTATGGCAAGTTTATCCAGTCTATCATCAACTTTGTCATCATTGCGTTTGCTATCTTCATGATGGTAAAAGCTGTGAATAAATTGATGCGCAAAAAAGAAGAAGAACCTGCTCCTGCCGCGCCTACCAAAGACCAAGAACTCTTGTCAGAGATACGCGATTTACTTAAAAAATAAGGTTCTTAAAAAGTTATTGCGGAATATTCTGTAGAACAGGCTTCCAGCCTGTTCATCATTTGAAACAACAGGCTGGAAGCCTGTTCTACAGTTTTGCCTCCACAATAACTACAATAACTTTTGAAGAACCAAAAATAAGTCTTCCTATTTAGTTTATCAAAACCTATGGGGTCTTTTGGACTTTATAGGTTTGATTATTCTAAATCTACCAGCGCATATAAGTCCGCCAATGCCACGAGGCAGTCGCCTATTTGGATTTTGTCTTCTGTATCTTTGAGTATTTCCAAAAGCCAGTCGCCTTCGGGTGTGCGCGTATAGCTGATGACTTCTATCTGTGTGCTGTCAATCATGACATATTGATTCAGGCTGTCGAGCATTTGATAACAGCGTTTTTTTTCTACTTTGTCATAACTTGCAGTGCTTTCTGAAAGTACCTCAATGATGATTTGGGGATTCAGCAATACTTCCGCACCTTGTGTGGTTTTTTTTTCTATTTCTGCCTCTTTACAAACCACCATCACATCAGGATAAACGTATTTTTTGCACTGCTCCAGCTTAAGAAGCATATCACTTGGATAAATTTTACATTTTTTACCTTTTAGACAAGCGTACAGTTCACCCACTATGTTGGTTACGATAAGGTTGTGATTTTCTTTCGCACCTGCCATATTCAGGATTTCGCCATTGTGGTATTCACTTTTCACAGAAGCAGTAGTTTCTTGTATCAGATAATCCAATTCTTGAGTATTTTTGAGGAGTGTTTTCATGGCGTAAAGATACATTTTTTTGCAGAAAAATTGCCTTTTTGCAGAAAAATTATTAGCTTTGGCGTTCTACTGTCAATTATTATTCAAAATGCGTATTCTTTTCTTTTCTATTTGCTTTTTGGCGGTCTTGGTAGGCAAGGCACAAAATGTCTTGCCTGCCCAAAACGCAGGCAAGTGGGGACTTCTCCACAGCACAACCTACCAACTCATAGTGCCATATTTGTATAAAGAGATGCAAATATCGCCTGAAGGCTCATATATGGGCTTCGGTACGCCTGAAAATCCGCATGAAACAGTTTTTTTTGATGCCAAAGGCAAGGAATTTTTGCGCCTCAAAAACGAGAAAAAAGACAATTATTCGCCTTTCAATGGCGATTTAGCGGCTTTTTTAGATGAAGCCAATTTGATAGGCTTTATAGACCGCACAGGCAAAAAAATCTTGCCTGCCCGCTATATCCTTGCCTCTCCTTTTCACGAGAATATGGCGATTGTCAAAGACCAAGAAAAAAACTTTTTTCAAATCATAGACCGCACAGGCAAAGTGCAGGCAAGTTTGGATTCTGCCTACCGCGACATCTCCTTATTTTCGGAAGGCATTGCTTTTGTAAAAACCGAACCGCCCTTGTATGTGGGAGATTTATCTTACACTTGGAAACCACCCACTTGGGGCAAAACCATGATGATAGACAAACAAGGCAAAGTTCTCGCAGACTTTACCAACAACGAAAAAATCAGAGTTACCCATAATTTTGAACAAGGCTTGGCAGTCGTGGGTGTTACTCCCATGAATTATGATGGAATGGAAGAAAAATATACAGCAGACGAATGGGGCGTGATAGACAGG
>JAAFJK010000135.1 GCA_013298105.1 Cytophagales bacterium | reverse complement strand
ATACTGTATTTCCTTTAGAAACGCCTTTTTTGCTCAATAGAATAGGGTTTTAAACCCTATTCTATTGAGCAAAAAAAAGCACCATATTCATTCCGCTTATTTTTTGGCTCTTACTAAATGTCCGATGTCAATAATTATTCCGCCTGTATTTTTTTTAGTGATAAATCTATGTAACTATTTAGCCCCCAGCCCCAAAGGGGAGTTTTTGTGTAAGTTTGCATTTAAACTTGCCTACCAAAACACTAAAATAGCCGAAAATAGCCTAAAAAAATAGGTTGTCTGATAATTTTTGTGGAAGTGCCGAGTTTGTCATTGTGAGTAAAGCGAACAATCTCCTGGTTCGCTCACAAATCGTGGATTCACAACGAGTTCCTTCGCTTCGCTCAGGATGACAAAGCGAGCCCTTTTCCCTCTCCACAAAAATTGTCAGAGAACCAAAAAATATGATTTCTTATTTTGAGACAATTTTGTTTTATTTTGAGAAAAACTGGAGTTTTTTTAGAAAAAACTACAGTTTTTATACAGTATTATTTTTTTGAAAAAAGCCTTTTTAGCGTATTTAAGGCACTTTTAAAAATACTACAGTCTTACTTTAGTCTTTTCGAGTCCTGTACCTTTTTTGTGGTATGTGTGGTAATGCCAATTTTGGCAGAACCTTGAAAATTTCTCAAAAATATGACTCCCACGTATGTTGATATTCTCCAAATCGCTACCCTTGTATCGGGTTTGCTGCCTTTGATAGTTGTTCCTTTTTGGATAACTTACCGCATCCACAAAGACCTCAATAGGCATCGCTAATGAAAAACTCCCTTCTCCAACGTGGAAAAGGGAGTTTTTTATTCCCAACTTTCCATCTCCTGCTTCAAAAACTTGCTATATTGCCGAAACATAAAATCAAAAAAAGGCTGTAGGCTGTCTTTGGTGCGGGCAGATTCGAGGGCGTTGATGTACTTGAGGCGGTCTTGTTTATAGACCATGAGAGTGGCAGACCAAAATATGCTTGTATGTAGTTCATCAGCAAGCGCGAAGTGCGTCCGTTGCCATCTCCTGTATTGAGCATAGCTTTAGAGGCTATAGCTTTTATCAAATTAGGCGTAAGCGGTTTTTTGCTGGGCTTCTTGTACTGTGAATTGCAAGGCTTGGTAGTGGTCAAAAACCATTTGATGATGCTCAAAAGGTTTATTGGTGGCTGTTTTTCCGTATTCCAATAAATTCACTACCTGCGATTCTGTAAGCGTGCTACCCTCTATAGACGTAGAATGATGCGTAATGGCATAGTGCGCATACTTAGCATAGTCTATAATTCCTCTCGAGAGTGCGTGATATTTTTCTCTGAGGGCTTCTATAGCAGTGAGGTTCATGGCTTTTTTTGAATACTTTAGGCAAAATTCAAAAGTTGCCTGTATGTGTTTAGATGCTGATAAATTACTTGAATGTGATAGTCTTTGAAAAGATTTCTTTTGCGGTACGACCAGTCGCTCAATTTTTCTTTGATACTTTCTATAGTCAAAACCTCATTTTGAGATACATAATCTACAGTTGCTAAAGCCTCCAATGAAAAAGCAGTTTCAAAACCACTTATCAAAAGTATCAGATTATCCAAACGTTGTTTTTGTTCTTGTGAAAGATGGGTGTCTGTGTAGGCTTTTATCTCCCCAAATTTTTCATAATTGAGTTGCAAAGGCTCAAATGGGGTAGCACTCTTTTGTTCCAAGCCTTTAAGATATACGCCATTCAAATTGTATAAAACGTGCCTTACCGCCTCTGCATAAGGTCCATAATGATGGGCAACAAAGTTTAGTTTTAACTTTTCACCTAATCTTTGTAGAAAATACGCTAATTTATTAGCTACAAACAAATTCACATTTTCGCCCAATGCTTCATAATGAAACATAGCATACAAAAGTATGGCACGTGCAGGCGTAAGTTCCACTTCTTTGGACATATTTTCTTTTTGTAAAAGAGCCTTGATAGCTTCGTTGGGTTCATATACTATCACTTCTACCTCTGTCAAGTTGCCTAAATATTGGTCTATCAAAGGACGTACTTCTGCCCAATCCAAACCACCCAATCCACAACCCAAGGGAGGCAAAGCAATACTTTTGATATGAAGTGAATCAAGCAGACGCACTAAATCCTGTAAGCCTGCTTCAATGTAGGCAAGTTTAGATTTCTCTTTCCAATCGCGTTTGGTGGGAAAGTTGATAATCCATTGCTCGCCTGCCAGCGTATTTTCCTTTACAGGTAAGAGCTTACCTATATCTAAGTTGCCTGCTTTGCAGGCTTCACGATAGGCTTTGAAATTTTGTGGAAACTGCTCTTTGAACTGCAAAGCAATTCCCTTGCCCATTACGCCTACTGTATTCACAGTATTCACAAGTGCCTCGGTAGTCGCTTCCAATAAATTGCCTTTCACGAACTGCATATCAATAGTAAAAATCGTTTTTAGTTTCTTGTTTATTTATGCGAATAGGTATTTGCAAAGATAATAAATTTAACACATTATCGACAAAATTTTGCGCTTTTTTATTAAAAACCACTATATTGACAATTATTTTAGCTAAAACATCTCCTTTTGCTAAAAACTCTGCTTGTTTGCGCCTCATCCGATCGAGGTCTTGTTCTGTATTGTTCCATTGCGTTGCATATATCGTTTGCCAATCAACTCTGTTGAGGTCTTTCAAATCATTGAAAAACTGTGTAAATTGGCTCTTGGCGTGTCCATCTGTAAAACACCATTCCACACCACTTGCTACCAATTCATGCAAATCACAACACAGATAAATAATATCTTCTTGAGGATACTGTTGTATGCCTTTATAGCCTGTTTTGATGTTATACAACATAGGAGAGCGATAACCAAAATAAAAAGGTATGTAATCGCCCAAATATCCATTAGGAGGAACAATAGACACTTCATAGTCAGAACGTTGTTGTATCAGCGTGCTATTACCAATAGGCACAAAGTTAGGATTAGGTGCGTGCAAACCGTTTGCCAACAGGTAGGCAAGGTTATTTTGATGCACCATTCTGAAAAGCCATATCCTATCAGGTATTTTGTATTCCATGACTATTTTGATAGCGACATTCCTAAAAAAAAGCCCTTTCCTTTTTAGAAAAGAGCGTTTTGTAGTCGAGCAAGGATTCGAACCCTGACTAAAAGTACCAAAAACTTCTGTGCTACCGTTACACCATTCGACTGCGTGTTTTAAGAAAAGGTTAAATTAGATATTTTTTTATCTACAAATTTTTTGGAAAAAATTTGTAGTCGAGCAAGGATTCGAACCCTGACTAAAAGTACCAAAAACTTCTGTGCTACCGTTACACCATTCGACTATATGTATGGCTTTTCTTAAAATTGTGGTGCAAAGGTAGGCAAGGAGGTTTTAAAATCCAAATTTTTTCAGAAAAAAATGAAAAAATTTTGAAATGTAAGAAGAATAAAGGAACTTTGGGCTTATTTGTAGCTGGGCAGGCAAGGCTAAAACCCTTACCTACCCCCATAACTCCACAACCCCTTTAACCCTTCCCCCTTTCTATCCCTTTACCCTTCAACCCTTCAGCCTTTCTACCCTTTTACCCCTCCACCCTTCTACCCATGCTTTTACTCTTAGAACTTATAGCCCCCGC
>JAAFJK010000548.1 GCA_013298105.1 Cytophagales bacterium | reverse complement strand
GCCTATGCTATTCATCACAAAGTTTTTGCAGACATCTCTATTCGCAGTGATGCCTTCTATACATTTTTCCTTTAGGGTATAAAAACCGCGCTCAAGGATATTCAACGAAAAGAACAAATGAAACGCTATCACAGGCTCCATCACATTCAGTTGGAGTTGCCCTGCTTCAGAGGCTATGCCTATCGTAACGTCAGAACCCATGACATGGAAGGCTATCTGATTTACTACTTCGGGTATGACAGGATTTACTTTGCCAGGCATGATAGACGAGCCAGGCTGTAGGGCAGGCAAGTTGATTTCATTGAATCCCGCGCGAGGTCCTGAAGAAAGTAAGCGCAAATCATTACAAATCTTGGATATTTTGATGGCTATGCGCTTCATGACACCTGAAATCTGCACATACGCCCCTGTATCCCATGTAGCTTCTATAAGATTGGGCGAAAGTTTTACGGGTATGCCTGTTATTTCTGCAAGATAAGCTGTAGCCAAGTCTGCATATCCTTCGGGGGCGTTAATGCCTGTCCCGATGGCAGTCGCACCCAAGTTAATCTCCACTATCAAGTTCCTTGCCTCCCTGAGCCGCTCTATGTCCTCGCCTATCGTTACGGCAAAAGCTGTGAACTCTTGCCCCAACGTCATAGGTACGGCATCTTGTAGCTGGGTACGCCCCATTTTGAGTACGTCCGCAAACTCTACGCCTTTTTTCTGAAATGCGATTTGGACAACGTGCATGGCTTTGAGCATTTCGCCTATTTTGTTGTATAGGGCTACTCTGAAAGCTGTAGGATAAGCATCATTGGTGGATTGTGAGCAGTTGGCGTGATTGTTTGGGTGGATAGTTTCGTACTGACCTTTAGGCAATCCACGCAACTCAAGGGCTTTGTTGGCAATGACTTCATTGGCATTCATGTTTACTGAAGTGCCTGCACCTCCTTGAAACATATCGACAGGAAATTGGTCATTGAGTTCGCCTGTTATCAATACATCGCAGGCTTGCACGAGGCTATCGGCTATGTCGGCAGGCAAGGCTTTTAGGTCTTTGTTGGCAAGGGCGGCGGCTTTTTTTACGTAGCCAAAAGCCTGAATAAGCAAAGGCGCGGTGCTAATAGGAATACCACTGATGTTGAAGTTTTCTATGGCGCGTGCAGTCTGAACGCCATAATAGGCTTCGTTTGGTATGGCTTTATCGCCCAAAAAGTCGTGTTCGATACGTGAGTTTTGCATATTGGATTTTGGTTTTTGATTTACGATTGGGGATTTACGATTTACGACTTTTGATTTAGATTTTTAATTATAAATATTTGATAATTAAATAGTTAGGAACGAGTAAAAAATAACTTGGACATTTTGCTAATCTTTTGCACTTATACTTCGTTGCAATTTTCATTACAAAACGCTATCCTACTGTTTTCGCGCTTCTATTGCGCCTTGTCTAAGCACAAAATATCGCGCAAAATCCTGACCATCTTATTTTTTACTCGTTCCTTATTAAAAATAAAAATCGTAAACCGTAGATCAGTTGATGATTATTTTCTGAGTCCACCTTGCCTGCCCTACCGCGACCTGGAGGAGGTACACGCCCGTAGGCAAGGCAGTAAGCGCAAGTCTATAGGGTTTTTCAGGCGCGTTTTGGTAGGCAAGATTTTTGACAAGTTTTCCACTTTCTTCAAAGAGAGAAAGCGTAATTTTTTCATTCAAGTTTGGTATAGATACGTGGCAAAAGTCGTGGGCAGGATTGGGATATACTTTGGCATTTTCAAGTAAAAAATCCTCTATGGCGGTAGTAAAATCCGTATAAACAAATAAGGAAGTAGTCAAAGAGTCTTTGCAACCCTGTGCTGTTCTGGTAACTAATTTGAGGGTATAAAAGCCATTTCTATTAAATTTCACGTTTGGCGTGGCTACTGTAGCCGAAGTGCCGCCCATGAAAGTAACGTCTGCATTGGCTACGCCTGCGGTGCGCGTGATAGTCCATGCCCAACTTGTCGCGCCTGTGGCAGTGGACGTAAAGAGCATTTCTTGGCTTTTGGCTAAATTCAAGGAATCATTGGGCTGTGTGAAAGTAGTCTTGTGAGGCAGTAAAGTTATCTGCAAAGGCACTGCTACGCTTGCAAAAACCGAATCTACACACGCCACCCAGATTGTTTGATTGAGTGTGATGTTATTGAGCGTGAGCGAGTTGCCTGTATGCAGGATAGCTGTATTTTCTGTCAAAGGTTCTTCTGCATAAAAATTAAATTGACTTCCGCCTGTGGGTTTTATCAAAGCCGAAGCATTCGTACAAGCCGTAATATTGGTTACGGCAGGCGTGGGGCTTGTTTTGGCTTGTTTGTAGCGGGCGCGAATAGCTATGGCTTGTGCCTTGAGGTCATTTAGACTTGTGCCGACTACATAAGCAAAAGTCAAAGTGCGTGTTTGCCCCAAAGCGATATTTGGCATACGCGCTCCCAGTATATTGGCTACATCTGTACCCAATCCTCCGCCTGCGGTACGTTTGGCAATGCCGCCTGAAATGGCATTGAATTTTTCAGTTTTGGTAAAGCTGTCATCTATTTTGATACTATTCAGTGTGTTATCAAAGGCATAATATTGCAATTTTTGGGAAGATAGCAAGGTATCACGCTCAGTGAGGCAAGTGATGCCTGCATACCAAGGATTGACTCCGCTTTCTTGGACATAGCCGAGTACATTTACCCCGTCCCAATCTGCAAAATTGGTATTAGGATTGCCTATGTCCCAGTTTGTAAAAACGCCTGCATAGAGGTTGCTGATATTGCCACCTGCTACGTTTTTGATTTTGTACTCTACTACTACAGATTTATTTACGGCAGGTTCGTTCCAGCTGTAGGTATTTTGCAAAACAGAAACGCCTATGCGGTCGCTATTGTTGGTAATATCTTCATAATCAGCCGAAGTAGTGAGGAGTGTACCTTGTGTTGTTTCGATATTCGGGCGATTGATAGTAAAAGTATTGTCAAAAAGACCTGCATCACTTCTGACTGTATTGGATACTTTGGTGGCGTTGGTGGCTAAGACAAGCCCTGCTTCGGTAAAGAGTGTTTCATTTTGCCATTGAAAGCCATTTATTTTAGCAAAAAAATTATTTGTAACACCAAGATTGCCGTCATCATCTATAGCGAGGCTTACCTCATTGTTGTCAGCACGTCCTGGATTCAACAAAATCCGTATATTTTCGCTGTAACTGAACGCGCCTTCTTGGTAGGTAAGTTTCAAAATAGCAGGTGTATTTGCCCTTACGCCTTGAGCAACTTTCAGGCGCAATACATCTGAAGCATTATTTTTGGAAGTATTGGCATTGATAGCCCCCAAAACTGCAGTGCCATCAAGTATCGTAAGATTGGGCGAGTCTGTAGTAAGCGTAAGTTGCAGATTACTCACTGCGTTCAGGTGATTGCGTACCGTAACCACGAGGTCTGAAGTCATACCTGCAAATAGGTAGTTTCTTTGAGAGGTTGTAAAAGTATAACTTTCTGTATTCATGGCTATGAGCGGGTCTGTCAATGCCCTGAGTGCGTTTACGCGCCCTGCGCCCAAGCTACCTGTAAAAGCTGTATTTCCTGCCAAGCTATAGATATTATCGGCAGTAGCAAGGACACGCGCCCTTGCCTGCTTTTCGTTCCAAGCGGGATATTGCGCTCTTACCAAACCCACTACACCTGCCACTATGGGCGAAGCAAACGAAGTGCCGCTGTCTGTACCGCTTTGGGCTACAATACTCTCGCCCGGTGCGCAAATGTCGACACTTGCGTTGTAGTTCGAAAAACTCGCTTTGATGTCCCCAATATTGGTAGCTCCTACCGAAAGCACAAGCGCGTCATAAGAAGCTGGGTAGAAAAGACCTGTAGGCGCGAAAGTGGTAGAGTTGCCGTCATTGCCTGCCGCCGCG
>JAAFJK010000131.1 GCA_013298105.1 Cytophagales bacterium | reverse complement strand
GATGATTTACGAATTACGATTTTCTTAATTTGCGACAAGCGCGGTCTTTTTTTGATTGACAACCAAAAAAAATACGAAAACTGATAAATGTTCCTTGATAAATGATAAATGTTATCCTTTCACGATTCCGCGCGAAGCATTTTTTATAAATGCCACAATAAAATCGCGCTCGGCTGAGGCTTCTACATTGTTTTCTATTTCTTCTAAGGCTTGAGTAGTATTCAGTCCGCTTTGATACAAAACCTTGTATATTTCTTGTATTTGGGTTATTTGTGGGTTACTGAAGCCTCTGCGCCTCAGTCCTACCAAATTAACACCCTCAAAATCAACAGGATAGCGTGCCGCAATGATATAAGGGGGGACATCTTTTGTAACCAAAGAGCCACCGCCTATCATGGCGTGTGCGCCAATTTTTACAAATTGATGGACTGCGCTTGTACCTCCCAAAATCACATGAAATCCTAACTCGACATGACCTGCGAGCTGTACAGCATTGGAAAGAATACAGTTATTATCCAAAATACAATCGTGCGCTACATGGACATACGCCATGAGCAGGCAATCTTGCCCCACGACTGTTTTTTCTTTGTCGGCAGTGCCGCGATTGACTGTAACATACTCACGCAATATCGTGCGGTCGCCTATGATGGCTACTGTTTCTTCGCCTTTGAACTTAAGGTCTTGGGGAATATTAGATACTACTGCGCCTGTATGTATTTTGCAGTCGCGCCCGATTCTTGCGCCTTGCATGATGACTGCGTGTGAGCCGATAGTAGTATTATCGCCTATGACAGTATTCTCATAAATGACTGCAAAAGGCTCAACAGTTACGTTTTCGCCAAGTTGGGCAGCTGGGTGTATGTGGGCTAAGTTAGATATACGCATATATTAAGATTTACGGACAAGGCTTGCGGAAAGTACGGCATCACACACTACGGTATCGCCTACAAAGGCTTCTCCTTTCATTTTGGCTATGCCACGTCTGATGGGTTGGAGGAGTTCACAACGAAAGACTATAGTATCGCCCGGCTGGACGAGTTTACGAAAACGACATTCATCTATAGAGAGCAAGTAAGCCCAATAATTTTCGGGGTCTGGCACTGTACTAAGTACCAAGATTCCGCCTGTTTGTGCCATAGCTTCTATCTGTACCACACCAGGCATCACAGGATTATTGGGAAAATGTCCCATGAAAAATGGTTCATTCATGGTAACGTTTTTTACACCTATCACAGATACATCATCTAAATGTATCACTCTATCGAGATAGGCAAAGGGATAGCGGTGTGGCAATATATTCGCTATGTGCTTCACGTCCATGAGGGGCGGAAGTTTGGGGTCATAATGTGGTGCTTTGCGCGTTCTTGCGTTCAGGTATTTCTTTTTGATGGCTTTGGCAAGCTCTACATTCGAGGCGTGTCCTGGTCTTACGGCTATGATTTGCGACTTCAAAGGTCTGCCCACAAGTGCGAGGTCGCCTATCACGTCCAACAGTTTGTGTCTGGCGGGTTCGTTGGCAAAATGTAAATCTACATTATTCAAGATGCCTTCAGCTTTTACTTCTACTTTGGGCTGTCCGAGCATCTCTGCCAATCTATCCAATTCTTTGTTATCCAATACTTTATCTACTATGACTATCGCACTGTTGAGATTTCCACCTTTGATAAGGTTCGCCTTATAGAGTGCTTCAAGTTCAGACAATAAGCAAAAAGTACGGCACGCGGCGATTTCTTTTTCAAAATCCTCTATTTTACTTAATACAGCGTGCTGACTACCCAGACTGCGCGTGTTGTAGTCGACCATAACCGTAACGCGGTAGTCGTCAAGTGGCGTGGCAGAAAGTTCTATGTTGTGGTCTGCATTTTTGTACGTAACACTTTCTGTGATTTCTAAGAAATTGCGGAGCGCATTTTGTTCTTCCTTGCCTGCCTCATGCAGTACATTTACAAAAGCTATAGAGCTACCGTCCATGATAGGCGGTTCGGGTCCATCAATTTCAATCAATACATTGTCTATCTGCAAACCCACAAGTGCCGCAAGAGTATGCTCTACAGTATGCACACGCGCCCCACTTTGCTCAAGTGTAGTACCTCGTGAGGTATCTACTACCCTATCTACGTCAGCATCAATGATAGGTCTGCCCTCAAGGTCAATCCGTTGGAATTTGTAGCCATGATTGGGCGGGGCAGGCAAGAAAGTCATATTGGCAGGCTTGCCTGTATGAAGCCCCACACCTGAAACGGTAACAGATTTGAGGATAGTATGTTGTTTTGTATTCATAAATTCGGCATGGGTAGGATTGACTACATTATTATTTATATTTTGTTTGCCCCTTGCCTGCCTGCGTGGGTAGGCAAGGGCGAGATTTTAAAGTTCGTTAATTTCCTCTGTAGAAAGTCCTGTTAATTCGGTTATTGTTTGATTATCAAAACCTTTCACTTTCATATTTTTGGCTATTTTTTGAGAAGTCTTTTGCATACCTTTTTCAATACCTTCTATTTCAGCTGTTTCTGTTACACTCATCTCTATACGCTTATTTTCAATATGACGTTGATAGATTTGTTTATCTAAGTCAGGTAGTTTTTCATACTTTAGTTTTTCTCTTGCCTGCGCAATGCCTTTAGAATGGAAATCAGCAGGAATATCACTTGTTTTCAAGAAATACACCCACTCATCAAAATTATGGTCTATCGTTTCTTTTTTGAAATTATTGGATTTGATGATGTAGTATTTTGGAAAAATATCAGATACTTTTTCTATGCCAAATTTGTTTTTTTGAAGGTTTGAAGGCATCAAAACATCTTGTTCATTCACACCCAAAAACTCGCCTTTGTACTCATACATATAGTCTTTTCCCTGCCCCAAATCAAAATACAAAATATTGATAGAATACGCCTTTTTGAGTTTTCCGTAAGGCTCGCCTTCTGAAATGTATTGGCTGATAAGTTTAGAAATTCCATAGACCATTCTGTGGAAATAGTCCACTTCTGAATCATACTGCACCTCGATAAGTATCAACTCACCTTTTTCAGACCTTACCAGAATATCCACGCGGTCTTGTTTGTCGTTGCTTGTGAATTTATTTGCCTCACTCTCTAAAATCTCTTGAATCTTCACATCTATCTGCAAAAGTTCACTCAAAAAACCCTCCAAGACATCAAAATTTGCCTTGTCGCGCAATAATTTTTTGATTGCCCAATCAAAACTCACATAAGTTCGGTTCATATTTTTTGAAATTTTAATTATAAAAAAATAGTTTTTTTTGAAATTAATCTTTCAACTTCTTCTCTATGGCTTGTATGCGTTTGTATATTTCGGGGAGTTGGCGGAAAATGATGTGTGATTTCATGTGTTGCTTTACCTCAAAAGCAGGCGAGCCAAGCAATGTTTCGCCTTCAGTCTTGGGGTCAGCCGCAAGACCAGATTGCGCTCCTATTTTGGTTTTATTGGGTATATGTATATGCCCCGCAAGTCCGACTTGTCCACCTATCATCACATAATCGCCTATTTTGGTAGAGCCTGCTATGCCCGCTTGTGCCGCTATGACAGTGTGCTTGCCTACCACTACGTTGTGTCCTATCTGTATCAGGTTATCCAATTTTGTCCCTTCAGCTATGATAGTTGCCCCCAAAGTAGCGCGGTCTATGGTGGTATTCGCGCCAATGCTTACATTATT
>JAAFJK010000309.1 GCA_013298105.1 Cytophagales bacterium | reverse complement strand
TGTCTTGGATTTCATACGCCTGATAATCAATGAATTGCTTAGTGCTTCCTTTTTCTATCCAAAGGATTTCGTAGAAAGTATGCCTGTGCAAATCATCTACATCAGGTTCTTCCATAGTTTCGAAGCGTGTGATTTCAAATTGTGTGGGATTGTGGGGCTGATTGAGGAAATGCCCAATGTGGTAGTGTTTGAACATGAGGCAAAGGTACATGATTTTTAGGGCTACTGCACCAAATAAGCAGTTTTAAATTTTTGAATAAAAATTTTTACTATATTTGCACAAGTACGAAACTTAAAAATCCATGTTACAAGCTACTGTAAAAAGCGCACTCCGCGAAGACGTTTGTCTGATGATTTCCTTGCCTACCGAACGCTGGACGTATCTTTGCGACTGCGGATATGCCAGTGGGCTTACTATCCGAGATGTAAAAAACTTACAAGCTATTTTTGTAAGCCATACACACATAGACCATTTCTGTAATTTTGATACTATTTTGAGGCATCAGCTTCCTATAGGCAGGAAAGTGCTTATTTTTGGTCCTAAAGGCATTGCCCGCAACGTACAAGCAAAATTTCTTGCCTACAACTGGGAAAATCTGACTGTAGATGACAAAGCAGTCTTTTACGAAATCCACGAACTCCAACAAGAAAGCTATGTAAAAATTTTTGAGATACGCTCCCCCGTATGGGAATTGGTAGAGGTGGGCGAGGCACATACAGATGTGATATATAAGACCGATATGTTCAGTGTACGTTTTTGTTTGCTGAAGCATGGCATTGACTGCGTCGCCTATAGTTTTGATATGCACCCCACGCTGAATGTGAAGCCTGACCTTCCTTACAAGCGCGGGGCGTGGATTCGAGCTTTGAAAGAGGCATATCGCCTCCAAAAACCTACTGAAGAAATAACATTAGAAGAAGGTATCTTTCAAGCACAAGCACTTTATCCTTATTTGGAAGAGAATAAAGGTTTTCGGATAGGTTATGTAATGGATCACGCACCTACGCCCGAAAACCACGCGAAAGCCATCAAACTCATGAAAGGGGTAGATGAACTTTATATAGAAGCATACTACAAACACGAAGACCTTGCGTTTGCAATCCAAAATCAGCATAGTACGGCACGTATATCAGGAGAGTTGGCACGTAAAATAGAAGCAGGGCGCGTGTTTCCGATTCACTTCTCAAGACGCTACCAGACTGAAGAATTGGTAGAAGAACTTATAAAGGAATGTTTGGAGGCTTTTGAGGGAGAGGGAGAGTAAAAGCGGGAACTGTCCACAGAATGGCTATTCCGTATGTTTTAGTAAATCCCGCAATAACTTTAGAAGAACCTCAAACTTCTACCCTCAAACTTTACCAAGCCTTGCCTGCCCACGCGCTGTATGTAGGCAAGGTTTTTATTCAACCAATTTCTTTTCTGCTATTTTCTTATCAATTTGGACAGAAGTGCCTCCTTGTTTTTTTGCTTTTTGCCATTGCTCTACCGCAAGTTCTTTTTCACCTAACTGAAAAAGCACATCGCCAAAATGTTCAAGAATAGTGCCATTGCTGGAGAGCTGAGAAGCGCGTTCAAGTTGTTTGCGGGCTTTTTGATAATCTTTTGCTACATACAGCACCCACCCGTAAGTATCGAGATAGTTTGCATTTTCAGGATTACCATTTACCAATCTTTCAGCCAATGTCTTGGCATAGTCCAGCTTTTGTTTGCGCAAAGCGAGGTAGTAGCTATAGTTATTTAGCACAAAAGCATTATTGGGTGAGTTTTTTAAAACTGCTTCATAAGCCGCATCAGATTGGGCATATTGTTTGGTGCCATTGTAGGCATCACCCAAGCGTGTGTTGATGTCATCAAGCAATTTAGGATTATTGAATGCCATGCGTTTGCCTTCTTCGAGCGCGTTTACCGCGTCTTGGTATTTGCGCAAACCCGCGAATCCAACGCCTTGATAGTACCAAAAAAGGGCAATGTTGGGGAAAGATTCTACAGCTTGAGTGGCGTGTTTTTGGAGATTGTCCATTTGTCCCGCCTCAAGGTCAAGCCCCAATATGCGTTGCCAGATATCGCTTTTGGTATTGTCAAGTTTGGTGGCTTGGAGATACATATCACGCGCTTTGAGTTTTTCGCCTTTTACAAGCAAAATGTCGCCATGTAGCGTAAAACCTTTGGCATTTTCGGGGTGTGTCTGCGTGATGGTTTGCACCAAATCTATGAAATCTTGTGTTTTTGTCTTCAATTCATTGCCTTGCATATAGCTTACGAGGACTTCTATTTTGTCTTGTGCCTCAAGGTCAGGCTCTGCAAAGGCTTTTTTCAAATATTGGAAAGACTCAGTAACATTGCCCTTATCACGCTCAAGTTTAGCCGAAAGGAGTTGCAAGCGTGGTTCATAAGTGCCTTCCTTCATAGCCTTATCTACTAAGGTTTTGGCTTCTTCTGTTTGGTTTTGTGCAATCAATAGTTCAGCTAAATTTACTACATAACGTGGCTCCAGCGGTGCGTAGGCAAGGAGCTTACGCGCTTCGGCTACGGCTTTTTCAGGCTCATTTTTTTTGGCATAGATGAACTGTTTTTTGAGGCTGATACTTTCGCTGATACCTGTGATTTTTTCTAATTTGTCATAGCAGGCAAGGGCTTTATCAAGTTGATTTTGGACATTGTAAATGATAGCAAGGTCATAATAATATTCGTGCGCCCCTTTTACGTTCGCAAGCAAGGCTTCATAATCCTTTACGACTTCGTTGTATTTGAGTTGTTTTTCATGGATTTTTGCGAGTAGCAAATAATAATATTTATTTGTTTTCTCTACTTCGAGCGCGTTTTTGGCATAAAACTCTGCTTGTGGCAAGTTGTTCAGTTGTAGGTAAGTCTGCCCAATCTTATAATGTATTCCGCTTTGTTTGCCTGTACTAAGCGCGAGGGCTTTTTGAAAAGCATCTAAGGCTTTGAGGTATTCCTCAAGTGTATAGTATTTCAAACCGTCTATAAAACTTGCCTCTGCTTCTGCGTTCAGTTGCGCATCTTCGGTAGGTTCGAGGACTTTGGCTACGGGTTCTTCTTTTTTCTCGTCTTTCTTCTTCTTGTCGCCTTTTTTCTTTTGGGCAATGAGGTCAGGAGAGGCTACACTCAGCGCAAGTGTGAGGGCAAAAAAGGTGCGAATGAAGAAGGTCGTTTTCATTTTTTAAAAATAGTAAACAGTGCAAACAAATAACGTAATTTGTGTGGTTTTAGTTTGTGTACTTAAAAATATTTTAATGACGTTAAAAATGGGTGGGCTTTTATTCGCAATAACCGCACATTTACTACTTTTATGAACAAACCTAAAAAAAAAATGAAAAAAATCTAAAAAATTTGGTTTTTCAGGTACAAAATCACTAACTTTACACCCTCAAAAAAACATAACAGATAATTTGTATGAAGTTTATCGTTTCTTCGGGTGTACTCCACAAACAACTCTCGTCTATCAGTGGCGTGATTGTGAATAACCCGATAGTACCCATTTTGGAAAATTTCCTCTTTGTGGTCAAAAATAGCGTGCTTACCGCAAGCGCGTCTGATTTGCAAATCTCGATGACTACTGCCGTAGATGTAGAATCACAAGAGGACATGAGCATAGCCATACCCGCTAAAAAACTCATGGACACGCTAAAAGGACTGCCAGACCAGCCCATAACCATGAATATCAACCCTGATGACTTTAGCATCGAGATTACCTCTTACAAAGGTCGCTATAAACTTGCAGGCGAAGATGCCAATGACTTCCCCAAAATAGCCCAGCCCGATGGCAAAACCAAAGTAAGTCTGTCTTCAGATATTTTGGTAGATGCTATCAGCCGTACACTTTTTGCTACAGGTACAGACGAATTGCGTCCTGCCATGACAGGTATTTTGATGAAATACGAAGCCAATAAAGTTACGTTTGTTTCTACAGACGGCAACCGCCTTATTCGCTACATACGCACAGATTTGACCTCTGCTGTAGAGCAAAGCGTAATCATTCCCAAAAAAGCCTTCGCGCTTTTGCGCACTGCATTGCCTTCAGGAAGTACAGATGTAACTGTTTCATTCTCAGGCTCTAATGCTTTCTTTGCCTTTGCAGAAACTTCGATGGTTTGCCGATTGATTGACGAACGCTATCCTGACTATGAACTTGTGATTCCTCAAAACAATGACAAACGCTTAGAAGTGAAACGCCTTGAGTTGATGTCTTCTCTCAAACGTCTTGATGTCTATGCAAACCAAACTACGCACCAAGTACGTTTCAAAATTGGCGGTCCTACACTCCAAATGTTTGCAGAAGATTTAGACTTCAGCAACGAAGCGACTGAAAGCATCTTAGCTGAATACGAAGAACCCGAGCCTGAGATAGACCCCGAAAATCCTGATGCAGAAGTAGTACCGGGTATTGAGATAGGTTTCAATGTACGTCTTATGGCTGAAATGCTAAATAACCTTAGCACAGATACGGTTATATTCACGTTTTCTATGCCAAGCCGCGCTTCTGTGCTTTTGCCTGAAACTCAAGAAGAAGGCGAAGATATGCTTATGCTTTTGATGCCAATGCTTTTGTCGTCAAATTATTAAGCCCTTGCCTGCCTGATATACAAAGGTTCGTGCTATATCAGCACGAACCTTTTTTTAAAAGTTTTTTTGGTTTTTCAAAAGTTATTGCGGGTGTTTGATTTTTAGAGAGCTTCAACCCTTTTCAAATTCCGCAATAAGTAAAGCCTAAAAAATAAATGGAAGGATAATAAAATATATTTTTGGTGTAGGGGTGGGGTTCACCCCCACCCAAACCACGCAAATAACTTTTAATTGAAACACCCTGTTTTTGGCTTGGGTGGGGGTGAACCCCACCCCTACAATAAAATCATTCCGTTTATTTTTTACGTCTTGCTAACTTTCGAAGAACCGTTTTTTTTTAATCATCATCATCATCTCGCTTAGGTTTATTCGGGTGGCGGTCGCGTATGATTTCTAAGATACGCTTCATGAACTCTTGTTCAGACCTGTACAGCTCCGCTAACTGCCTGATAGAGATACTCTTGAGCAAAAGCGTTTTGTATTGTCGGTCTGTGTCCACTTCTTTTTGCTTCAGTGCAAATAAATCCTCAAAATGTTTGTCTAATTCGGCATCTGTCGAAGCAAGACTGAAGCCTGCTCTGCGGCTTTTGGCTATTTTTTTGCGGAGAGTGATTTTTTCTTCTATGTATTTGTCATAGACTTCCCAAAAATTCTTTTCCTGTTCGGGCTTGAGGCTGATTCGAGCCGTAATAAATTCTTTTTTGGCTTGTTCTATCTCTGCCTTGCGCTGTTTCATACGTTCATGGAAGTGTGGCGGTTGGGCTTGTAGATAAGCAAGCGAGAGTATAAAGATTATGCAAACTGCAAGTGAGCGGTTCATGGGGTTTTTGATTTATTTGTTTTTAGAACTTCAATAAAGGTTTTGATTTCTTCTTCGCTGATATTATGCAGTATGTCTTCTTCTGTTTGGGCTTCAGACATGGATTCTTCTTCGTCCTCGTGAGAGGTCAGCGTGGCGATGGCTTCTTCAGTGTGCGAGTCGGCTTTGGAAAGGTATTGGGCTAAGGCATCTTCTTTTTGGGTTTGGGGTAATATGACTATAGCGGGTTCGGTTTTGGGTACTGTGATTTCTTGTATTTTTTCCTGCCCCTGTTTTACAGGTTCTTTTTCAATTTTGGGTAAGATTTCAGGTTTTGGCAATGTTTTGGCGACAATTTTATCATTTTTTGTGGGTGTTGTGTCTTGAGTACGCCAAACATTAAAACTAATCATCAAAATAAGTACAGTTGCCAAGCTCCATTTTAGGTAAGGAATAACTTTTGAGGCTTTGGGTTTGGGTTTACTTTGATTGACTTTGCGTAAGATTTGGTGGGATAAATTCTCAAAATATTGTGCAGGCACAGGGAGCGTATCCTCTACCTTGCCTGCCAGATACGCGAGTGGGGCTAATTTTTGCTGTATTTGGGCAGGCAAGGTTTCAAAATATTGGGCAGGCAAGGTAAATATATGCTTCTGCCTTCCAAAAGTCAAGGGACTTTCCTGCGCTATTTTAGTTTCAATCAAAGCGGGCAGTTCCTCAAAATAATGTTTTGGAACTTTAAAAATATCGTTTTGCATTTGAGTATTTGTAAAAAGGTAACTATTTAGCCCCCAGCCCCAAAGGGGAGTTTTTGTGTAAGTTTGCATTTAAACTTGCCTACCAAAACACTAAAATAGGCGAAAAGGGGCTAAATAATTACGTAAACATTTAAATATCTAATAGTAGCGTACCTCAAGCCTCAAACTTCTCCCCTTTCAAATGTTCCTCTATTTTTTTGGTAGCCAAGTGATAGGAGGCTTTCAATGCACCTACACTTGTGCCGAGTATTTCAGACATTTCTTCGTATTTCAGGTCATCATAATATTTCATATTGAATACCAAGCGTTGTTTGTCAGGCAAGGTTAGGATAGCTTTTTGCAATTTTAGCTGAAGCTCGTCCCCAGATATGTAGCTACTACTTTCAAGTTTGCGGGTTAGTTCTTTGCTTATATCTCCTATGGGCAAGAAAAATCTACGTTTTTTGCGTGATAAGAAAGTAAGACATTCATTGGTGGCTATTTTATAAATCCAAGTATAAAGTTGTGCATTGCCCTGAAAATCTGCCAAACTACGCCAAACTTTCACAAAAACGTCTTGTGTAATGTCATTGGCATCTTCGTGGTCTATCACCATTTTGCGCACAAGCCAATACACGCGCTCTTGGTATTTGCGCACAAGGACATTGAACGCCTTTTGTTGCGTTGCCTCTTGCTTGAATAAAGCTAAAATTTCTTGGTCTTCTATGCTTTCTTTTGCCACGTTTGATATACCCATCTTTGAATGTACTTTTGGTTTTAGACGACCGCACAGCAAAAAGGTTTAAATCTATTCGCTTTTTTAATTTTTTTATTGCAATTTTGGGACAAATTGTTTGAGATATGAAAAATAAGGTATGCCTCATCACAGGCGCAAATTCAGGTATAGGCTACGTAAGTACGCTTGAGATAGCCAAACGCGGTGCCACTATAGCTATGGTGTGCAGAGATGCACAAAGAGCCGAAAAAGCGCGACAAGAAATAGTCAAACAAACCAACAACGACAAAATAGAGATTTTTTTGTGCGAATTTGGCGACCAAAGCCAAATCCATAGTTTAGCAAATAACCTCAAGGCGCGTTATGAGCGAATAGATGTACTCCTGAACAATGCGGGGCTGATAGGCAACGACCGAGAAGTTACGGCTGAAGGACTTGAGCGCACGTTTGCAGTCAATCATTTGGGCTATTTTATGCTTACCAATCTACTCAAAGAACCGCTTTTGAAAAGCCCCGAAGGACGTATCATCAACGTATCTTCTGAGATGCACCGCCTCAGTAAACTGAATTTGGCGGACTTGCAATTAGAGAAAGGCTACACAAGCATCAAGGCTTACGCGCTTTCAAAACTTTGTAACATACTTTTTACGCGCGAGCTTGCCAAAAGGCTCAAAGGCACAGACTTAGTAACCAACTGCCTGCACCCTGGCGCAGTCGCCACCAATTTTGCCAACAGTGCCAATGGATTTCTGAAGTTTTTATTCAAATTCAGTAAACCTATCTTTTTATCGCCCGAACAAGGCGCGAGAACTATGCTCTATCTCGCTACTGAAGACGAAGCGGCACAATACAATGGGGCTTATTTTGACAAACAAAAAGTGAAAAATCCTTCGCTTGATGCGCAAGATGACACAAAAGCGACCGCGCTTTGGGAGGCAAGTACCGCCCTTGCCTGCCTACAGGGACTTACTTTTTAGTTCTCTTTGAAAGTTACAGCCTAACATCTTCCTGTATTTTTTTGAATGATAAATCTATTTTTGTCATTTTGAGCGAAGCTCAATATCTCACTTTTTATTCACAAATTATTGATTAACTAGTAGTCAGTCTTCCTTATTTGTTCGCGGTCTTTTTTTGCCAACCGAAAAAAACGAATATTTAACAAGACTGACCATTAGAAAAATACAGCACCAATGACTTGAGGGACAATAAAAAAATGCTATACAAACGCTTCTAAGAGCTTTGTATAGCAATTTGTCGTGTTATTTAGGCTGTAATACTAAAATGTTGTAGAGAGGAAGAGATTCGAACTCTCGAAACGTTGCCGTTTACGCACTTTCCAGGCGCGCTCCTTCAACCACTCGGACACCTCTCTATATCTTGGGTGCAAAGATAGCAAACATTTTGTAATTTTGCAAGATGAAACGAAATATTATTTATATCGATACCGAATTTATCAGATATGCGCAAGGCATACAGCTCGTTTCGATAGGTTTGGTAAAAGCTACAGGCGAGCAGTATTATGCCATTTCAAGTGAATTTAATCCTGAATTTGCCTCTGAGTGGGTGCAGAAAAATATTCTAACAGTTTTAGAAACAGATATTCCACGCAAACCTTTAGCCCAAATAGCACAAGAAATAACGGACTTTGTGGGGTATCAAGTAGCGGAATTTTGGGGGTATTTTTGTATGTATGATTGGTGGCTTATCGTCCAGATGTATGGAGGCGATATTCAAAAAATCCCTTACAATTTACCTCTTTATTGTAAGGAACTCAAGCAAGAATTAGAACGCCAAAAAAATCCTGAAAATGCCTTGCCTACCCGCCCCGACCTGCATCACGCACTCGCAGATGCAGATTGGGGCAGGCAAGTGGGGGAGATTTTGGGGATACACTGAAAAATGAAACGCCATAAGTTTTATTTCTGTAATTATTTGTGTATTTTTGCGGCATATATTTAAGTTCGTACTTTGTACCTCTTACTTCAAAACTCGCTCTATGCTTAACAAAATTTTCAAATACTTCAAAGAAAGCTTCGCACGCAAAAAAGCCCGCCGCTTTTTTCAAAAATATCCCTACGAAATCATTACCAAAGATACCCAAGCCTACGGAAAAGTGGAATATGCTGTTTGGAAAAACCCTATCGCTGACATCACTATCCCGCAAGAAGACGAAATCAATTTCTACAAAAAATTTATCAAAAAAGGCGACCTCTGCATAGACATTGGCGCGAATGTAGGCGATACTACCGTCCCGATGGCTGTCATGGCAGGCAAGGAAGGCATCAGTTTAGCCTTTGAGCCGAATCCGCATATATTTGAAATCACAAAGGTAAATGCCAGCCTGAACAAAGACAAAACCAACATCATAGCTATCCCTTATGCCATAACCGAAACAGAGGGCGACTTTTTTTACTCCTCCTCCGAAGCCTCATTCGGCAATGGAGGCATCAGCGAATCAAAAGCAGATAGCAAAAAACATGGCAAATTTGTGCTTGAGCAAAAAATATCAGGCATCAATCTGGAGGCATATTTACAAAAGAACTACCCCCAAGACATACATAAACTTTCGTACATCAAAATAGATACAGAAGGATATGACATCATTATCCTCCATTCTATTCAGAATCTTATCACTACATATACACCTTTTTTGGTGGTAGAATGTTTTTCAGAAGCTACTTTAGAAGACCGAAGAAAATTGCTTAGTTTTTTTGAAGAACGAAACTATAAGATTTATTATTTCTCACATTTTTCACAGAATGCAGAAACTATTTTATTAACGCCCAACAATTTGATGAATTGGGATAATTTCAATTTTTATGCAGTGCATAAAGATAAAAAAATATTGACGACTTAAGGTTTACGTTTATAAATTTTTTCACAAAAAACACAATAATGTTCAAAAAAGTATTCAGAATTCTAAGTTTTGCACGACCTTATTATTTATACAGTTTTTTATTTTTCCTTACCGCTTTTTTAGCTACTATTTTTGGTGTGCTAAATTTGGGTTTGTTGATTCCATTGCTCAAAGTTTTGTTCAATAATTTGACAGAAATAGAGCTAAAACAAGTGGCTGCAAACTTCCCAGTTTTTAATGGCAGTGTAAATTATTTCTTAGAAGTATTCAATTACTTTTTTGCGGTTACTACCCTGCAATATGGCAAATTTGCGGCACTGCAATTTGTAGCTTTTATCATCATAACTTCAGTTTTTCTTACAAATTTATTTTATTATTTGTCCATGATGGCTTTTGAATCCATCAAAAATAATATGGTAAGAAATTTGCGAAAAGCCTTTTTTGATAAACTCTTAGATTTGCATATTGGCTATTTCAATACCCAAAAAAAGGGCGATTTGATGGTGCGTTCTACAGGAGATGTAGGCGAGTTGGAAAGTATGGTTATACGCTTTTTGGATATATTTTTTAGGTATCCTTTGGCTTTGATTGTGTATTTTAGTTGTTTGTTATTTATTTCACTTCAGCTGACTTTATTCACGTTATTGATTATCCCTGTGAGTGGGGCTATCATTGCTTTTATTGGCAAGGCTCTCCGAAAAACTACCCAAAAATTGCAGGAACTTTCGGGCGAGCAGGCGGTACTGACGGACGAAAGTTTGTCTTCTTTGCGTGTAATTCGCTCCTATAACGCTACAGGCTATGTGCGTGATAAATTTCACAATATGGTAGAAACTGTCATCAAGCATTATGTATATTTGGCACGCACACGCGAACTTGCCTCCCCTTTCTCGGAAGTAGCGGGTGTTTCTATCGTGATGGGCGTGGTATTGTATGGTGGAAATTTAATTTTTGCGAATAACTCAAGTCTATCTGCCGAAGCATTTATTACATACATCATTGTTTTTTCTCAAATATTAAGCCCCGCCAAAGGTATGTCTGTGGCTTTGACTAATATCCAAAAAGGGCTTGCTTCGGCTGATAGAGTTTTTGAAGTATTGGACACAAAATGTGAAATCACAAACATAGAAAACCCTATCATTTTACAAGGTTTTGAAGATAAAATAGCATTTAAAAATGTAGGATTTGAGTACATCAAAGATAAAAAAGTATTGGAAAATATTAACTTTGAAGTCAAGAAAGGACAGACTGTAGCTTTGGTAGGTGGTACAGGCGGAGGCAAATCTACTGTGGCGGATTTAATTTCTCGTTTTTATGATGTTACGGAAGGAGAAATTTTGATTGATGGAAAAAATATCAAAGACATAGAATTGGAATCTTTGTATCGATACATTGGCATTGTAACACAAGAATCTATTTTATTCAATGACACCATTTCGAATAACATTGCTTTTGCCAATGCACAAGAAGCCACCCAAGAAAGAATTGAAAATGCGGCTAAAATTGCGAATGCACATGAGTTTATTTTGCAGACAGAAAACCAATACCAAACCACGATTGGCGACAGAGGAATGTTGCTTTCAGGTGGACAAAAACAACGACTTTCTATTGCAAGGGCTGTATTCAAAAACCCACCTATTTTGATTTTGGACGAAGCGACTTCTGCCTTAGATTCTCAAGTGGAGAAATTGGTACAAGACGCGCTCGATAAACTGATGGAAAATAGAACTTCTATTGTCATTGCGCATAGATTAAGTACCATCAAAAAAGCAGATTTGATACTTGTGCTGGACAAAGGAAAAATAGTAGAACGTGGTACACACCAAGAACTCATGGCGCGAGAAGAAGGAATGTATAAAAAAATGGTTGAAATACAGACACTATTTTCGTAAATAATTCATAAAAAATTAGTGGTCAGTCTTAGTTAAATGTTCGTTTTTTTTCGGTTGGCAATCCGCTTGCGGTTGTCAATCCGAAAAAAAAACGCGAATAACTAAGAAAGACTGACCATTAGTTGTGTAACAATTTTTGTGAAGTAAGTGATTTTTATATATAAAATATTGATAATCAAATCTATAAAGTACCGAAAAACTTAACTTTGCATATATGAAAAAACTGTTCTTTCCTTCTATAGCACTGAATTTGGTGTTTTTGTTGGGGCTTCTTTTGCTCTCC
>JAAFJK010000439.1 GCA_013298105.1 Cytophagales bacterium | reverse complement strand
CCTACCAACAGCAACTCAATATGCTCAAGTACATGACCGCTACAGCTATGGAAACGCAGGTAAGTTTGGTGGACTCTATCCAAACACTCGGCATCTTGCCTACCGCAGACGTAGCAAATACACAAAGCCGTTTGGCAATACAAATTTTGCAAAAACAAAAAGATTTGGAAAATTTGCAAATCAAAGTAACACAAGCGGGCTATTATCCGACTCTTTCAGCATTTGCACGTTACAATCATCAGGCACAACGCAATTCTTGGAGTTTTTTCAAAGGAAGTGAGTCTTGGTTTGATTTTTCCACGATTGGTTTTAGGTTGAATGTGCCTATTTTTGATGGTTTTGCGAAACACAGCAGAGTACAACAAAGCAAAATCCGCCTTCAGCAATTAGATGTGCAGATAGCAAACCAAAATAACTTTTTCCAAATGGAATATGCTAACATTCAAAACCGTTTGCGCAATCAACAAACGATTATAAACAAACAACAGACAAATATGAAATTGGCGGAACAGGTTTATCAAACAACTCAAGTCCAATACCAAAATGGTACTACGCCTTTGGCAGAATTACTAAATGCTGAAACTGCCCTGCGCGAGTCGCAAACAAATTATTTTACAGCCTTGATACAAGCAAAAGTTACGGAATTAGAGTTTATCAGGGCAAATGGGAAATTATTGGAATTTTTGAATTGAGAGATGAGAGATGAGAGATGAGAGATGAGAGATGAGAGATGAGAGATGAGAGATGAAAGATAAAAGATGAGAGATAAAAGTTTAACCCTCAACAAATCAACTCTCAACAAATCAACTTTCAACTTTCAACTTTCAACTTTCAACAAATCAACTTTCAACAAATCAACAAATCAACTTTTAACATGGAAAATAATACAAATCTGAACCGAATAGGGTGTATTGGTTGTTTAGGATATATCATACTCTATGCCACTGCTTCTTGGATTATTGCTACTATAGAGTGGCGACCTATGTGGGCGTGGGGACTGCTGATAGTTTATACCTTGCTTTGGGCAGGGGCTATGTTTTGGCAGTACAACAAAGGAAAAAAAGATACCAACCCCAAAGGGGAGAATTCATAACATATAAAACCTTTCGGGGCGGGACTTTTCAATAAATCAACAAAATTATGGTAGAAATAAAATTGCAAATAGACGATATGCTCATTCAAACATTTGGGCAAGCAGAAGTAGAAAAAGCACTTCAGGAATATGTTACAAAATTGCGCCTACGAGTGGCGGCAAAAGAAATCTTGGCAGAATTGCCTGAAATAGACTTGAGTAATGACGAAAAATGGCAACTTGCTCGCCAAAGTGCTTGGGAACAATACAAACAAAACCAAAGATAATGGTAGATTACATCATTGATGCTAATGTTCTTATCAGTATGTTGATAAGTGGTAAATCAGCTTATAAGCAAGTTCTCAAAACTTATCGCTTTATAATGCCTGATTACGCGCTTTTTGAAGTGAATACCTACAAAAATATTATTAGAGAGAAAAGGAAAATGAAAGAAAATGAACTAAAAGAGTGGACTTACTTTGTGTTTTCTAACGTAATCATCTTGCCTGAATATGTTTTGAGTCAAGAAAGTTGGGATAAAGCTCAAACATTATTGCAAGATATAGATTTAAAAGACACACATTATGTTGCACTGAGTATGGAACTCGACCTGCCTTTGCTTACAAGAGATAAGCCCATCTACAAAGGATTGCGTAAACAAGGCTACAGAAAAATGATGCTTTTTGAAGATTTTTTAGCTGCTATTTGATGGTAGAAAATAAATAAATACTAGTTCAAGGTTTCTGCCGTTGTTGGTGTTTCGAAAAATTGGGCTTAATTTCACTCTTTAACTATACTTTCCTATCCAGTTTTTCGCTCACCAAAAACCCTGCGTAAAAGCTGTGATTAATCCGAAATGATTTTCTAACTTAAAAAACCTAATTTTATGGAAAAAAACGCAAAAAAATTAGCATCATTACTTCAAGAAACAAAAACAAATCCTAACAATGCTAAAGGTTGGTTGGATTTGGGATTTTTGTATCACAAAGATATTGAAGATTATCAAAAAGCAAAAGAGGCTTATTTAAAAGCATTGGAAATAAAACCTGATTATGTAGATGTGTATTTTATTTTGGGACATTTGTATCACAATGGTTTTCAAGATAGTGAAAAAGCAAAAGAAACCTATTTAAAGGCATTGGAAATTGACCCTAACCATGGTAATGTCTATTATAATTTAGGTTTTTTGTACCACAATGGTTTTCAAGATTATGAAAAAGCAAAAGAAACGTATCTGAAAGCGTTGGAAATAAACCCCAACAATGAAGCCTGTTGGTTGGATTTGGGTTTTTTGTATTATGATGGCTTTGAAGATTATGAAAAAGCAAAAGAGGCTTACCTGAAAGTGTTGGAAATAAACCCCGATTATGTATATGCGTATTTCTTCTTGGGTTTTTTATACCAAAAACAATTTGAGAATTTTGAAAAAGCCAAAGAATATTATAAAAAGGTATTGTTCTTTAATCCAAATGATGAGAGGACACATTATAACCTTGCACTTATAGGTAGCATACAACAAAATAAAACAGAAAGCCTCCAATACCTTCAAAAATACATTGCTTCAAACCCCAAGCAATATAAATCAGACCTCAAAACAGACGAAAATTTTGAATGGTTGTGGAAAGATGTTGATTTTTTGAAGTTAGTGAAATAAGTCTAATTACATAACTTTCTAATGTTGGTTTTTTGAAAAATTAGGTTTAATTTTGTTCTGTAGCTATACTTACCTACCAAATTTTTTCGCTCAACAACAAAATGAAAATAAATTTTATAATTTCTTTCTGTATTATTTTCCGTTATGGCATAATTTGTCATGCTGAACGCAGTGAAGCATCTCGTTGTTAATCAACAATTTGTGAGCGAACCACGAGATTTTTCGCTTCGCTCAAAATGACAAAAAACGTATTTAACGGAAAATAATACAGAATGTATAATTTTACAAAAAAATAAATAGTTAGTCTATGAAACCTTTTGAAAAGTGGGAAACGGAAGAAGTCGAGCAGACTTTTGGTATCAAATTTTTGCGTGATATGCCTCTCATGAATGATTGGCTCGCTTTTTCGCAACCACTTACCTCCAACGAACAACAAATAGCTGAAAATTTGCGCCTTTTCTTGAAAGATTTTGCAGGTTTTTGGAATGAAGAAGACATGAAAGTCTTTTTCATAGTGCCTGTGCTGCAAATTGTCAATTTTTATGCACTCGATAAATATCGAACTTTTATGGAGGCTACTTTGGAAGTAGAACTTACAGATGCTCAAAATAAGCCTTGTACGCTTCGAGGCAGAGTAGAGATGGTAGTGGCTACAGGCAAGCAACGCCCTCAAACGCCTTTCTTTTTTCTGAATGAGTACAAAGCCCAACGCAAAGTTGTAACAGACCCACAGGGGCAACTTTTGATAGCTATGGTTACGGCACAAGCCAAAAACAATGGCAAAAACTTGCCTATCTATGGAATGTATAACATTGGGCAAAACTGGTTCTTTGTCTTGTTGGTAGGCAAGGAATACACAGTAAGCAGACAGTTTGATGCGACAGACCAAGACGACCTAAAGCAAATCATCAACGCCCTGCAATACGTGAAGGCACATATAGAAAGGAATGTTTGAAAATATTTTTAGGAGAAATAAAAGCCTTGCCTATAACTTCAAAGACAAAAAAATGAAAAAAACTTTTATCAAATTTTTATCAGCAGTTGCGCCTACATTCGTAACCAACCTTGCCTACCGTGTGCTGACCAATCCGCAAATATCCAAAATGCGTGAAAATGAGATGCTGACACTGAACAAAGCACAAAAAGAAACGATGGATTTTAAAGGTTTTCAAATCCAAACTTATACATGGCGGGGAGGCAAGGAAAGTGTACTATTGGTGCATGGCTGGGAAGGGCAGGCAGGCAATTTTTCGGACTTGATAGAGCAACTTATTCAAGCCAACTATACAATTTATGCCTTCGATGCGCCTTCTCATGGATTAAGTTCAAGAGGGCAGACGAGTCTTTTTGAGTTCAGTGAATTGATAGGAACTTTGATAGAAAAATGGCACATTGCCAAAATCGTGAGTCATTCTTTTGGAGGTGTGGCTACTACGTATGCTTTGAAAAGTAATCCAACTTTGAAAATCCAAAAATACGCGCTTCTTACTACGCCTGATAGGTTTTCGGAACGCATCAATTATGTATCCGCTATGGTAGGAATTTCTGAAAACGTAAAGAAAAGATTGATAACCAAACTCGAAAAGCTGATGGCAGGCAAGGTGCAAGATTTTAATGTAAGTGATTTTGTGAAACAAATAGCCGTAGATTCGGCACTTATCATACACGATAAAAACGACAAAATCATTCCTATATCCCAATCACGCCAAGTTTTCAAAAATTGGCAAAATGCCCAAATGATAGAGATAGAAGATACAGGACATTTCAAGATATTGCGCACCGAAAGCGTCCTCAAAACTGTTATCCAATTTTTAAACTAATTTTGCGCCATGAGAAAGAAAAAAGTTACAGGTCAGTTTGATAAAATCTTCAAATTTTGGGCAACTTTCATACTGAAGAAAATGTTAGTGTGATAGATAAATCCTTACTCCAAAAACAAAGCCCCCTACCCCAAAGGGGAGATAACTATACTTCAAATGCTCCCCTTTGGGGTAGGGGGCTAATCAAACCTAAAAACCAATGAAAATTGTACGTATTTTAGCAGTAATAGGCGTTTTGACTATTTTAGTCGCAAGCATCGCGTTCACGCTTACCAAAAACAAAGAAAAAATGGCAGACAATGCCAAAGTCGTAGAAAAAACAGTTTCTACCTTTCCTGTAGCCATCGCAAGTGCGAAAACTACTGAACTTAATACCAGCTTCAATGCTACAGGCAACTTCGAACCACGCAAAGAAATGACCTTCGTGGCGGAAATGGCAGGCAAGATTACCCAACTCAACTTCGACAAAGGTTCGACAGTGGGGGAGGGGCAAGTAATGCTTCGCACTGATGACGAGGCTTTGCAACGCCAAATGAAAATTGCTAAAATCGCGTTTGATAAAGCAAAAAAAGACCTTGAGCGTTTCGAAAATTTGCAGAAAGCCAATGCTACTACAGAAGTAAACGTAGAACAAGCGCGTTTTGCGTTCCAAAATGCTGAACAGCAAATCGAGCAGTTGAAAGAGCAGATTGCAAAAACTATCGTAAAAGCGCCTATGTCGGGAACTGTAGTGCGCAAGCACGTAGAAAAGGGTAGCTTCTTGGCTCCTGGCGCACCTATTGCAGACCTTACAGACATTGGAGGCTTGAAATTGGTTATCAAAGTGTCTGACGTAGAAGTATTGAAAATCCGTACAGGAATGACTGTAAAAGTGCAAGCAGACGTACACAGCAACGCTTCTTATACAGGCGTTATCAGCCACATTGCTGTAAAAGCCGACAATTCGAAGCGTTACGCTGTAGATATTGATGTGCAGAACAATGGACAATATCCGCTCAAAGCAGGTATGTATGGCACAGCTTTGTTTGAGTTCAACAAAACAGGCACCGCCCTACTTATCCCGCGCAAGGGCATTGTAGGAAGTTTGAAAGATGCTCAAGTGTATATTGCCAAAGCAGACAACACTGTAGAACTTCGCAAAATCAAAACGGGCATCATCAAAGATGATATGGTGGAAGTTTACGAAGGCATCACAGAGGGCGAAAATGTCGTAACAACAGGACAAGTAAACCTCTCGAATGGGGTAAAAATCACGATTTTGAAGTAAGAAGTGCTTATTTTGAACATTGCCAACAGTCGCACACTTGCGCAAGCGTAAACGCTTGCGCAAGTGTGCGATTTATACATTCATCTTTATACAAATTTTCTATTAACTTTGCGGTATGGAATTGAAAAACGATATATTGCTTCGCACCCTACGCGGAGAAGCTACTGAGAGAAAACCTATCTGGCTTATGCGCCAAGCAGGGCGCATTTTGCCTGAATACAGAGCCACGCGCGAGCGAGCCAAAAATTTTATTGGACTTGTTACCAATCCCGAACTTGCGGCAGAAGTAACAGTTCAGCCTGTAGATATTTTGGGCGTTGATGCGGCTATTATTTTTTCGGATATTCTCGTCATTCCTGAAGCGATGGGACTGCCGTATCAAATGATAGAAAGCAAAGGACCTTACTTTCCCCAAACTATCCATACAGCCGAAGATGTGGCGCGTATGCAGGTGGTAGAAGCTGAAGTTTCGCTCAAGTATGTCGTAGATGCTATCAAAATTACCAAACAAATGCTGGCGGGGCGCGTGCCTTTGATTGGTTTTGCGGGTGCGCCTTGGACTATCTTCTCGTATATGGTAGAGGGCAGTGGCTCAAAAACTTTCAGCAAGGCAAAAGCCATGCTTTACCAAAATCCTGACCTTGCCTACGCACTCTTAGAAAAAATTACCCTAAGTACCATCGACTATCTGAAGGCACAGATACGTGCAGGGGCAGATGTAGTGCAGTTATTTGATTCGTGGGCAGGCATACTCTCCCCCGAAGCCTATAGCACTTTTGCCACGCCTTTTATCCAAAAGATATGTGAAGCCATCACAGAAGTACCCATGATAGTTTTTGCAAAAGGAGCGTTTTTTGCGATGGAAGACTTGGGAAAACTGCCCTGTACAGCATTGGGATTGGACTGGAATATGTCCCCCGCCACAGTACGCGCGCAGGTAGGCAAGGACAAAATATTGCAGGGCAATCTTGACCCATGTATGCTTTACGCGCCTGATGATGTACTCGTGCAAGGGGTAAAAAATATGCTCCATGCCTTTGGCGACCGCCACATTGTGAATTTGGGACATGGCTTATACCCTGATATAGATGCCAATAAAGTAAAACTCATGATTCAAACTGTACTTGAAAATTAGTAAAAAACCATGCAAAACAAATCAAATCTTTCTATGCTCCTTAGCACTTCGGTCTGGGTGGCGGCATTGGGCTATTTTGTAGATATTTATGATCTTATCCTATTTACGGTAGTCCGCACACAGAGCCTACAAGATTTGGGCATCACAGGCAAAGCCCTCTCTGAAGAAGGTATGCTTCCACTGCATACCCAAATGATAGGTATGCTACTTGGAGGTTTGATTTGGGGCATCTTGGGCGATAAAAAAGGCAGGCTTTCGGTGCTTTTTGGCTCTATACTCTTGTATTCCCTTGCCAATATTGCGAATGGTTTTGTTACCAATCTTACACAATACGCTGTTTTACGTTTTATTGCAGGGATAGGACTTGCGGGAGAACTCGGGGCAGGAATTACGCTTGTGGCAGAGATTTTGCCCAAACAAGTACGCGGTTATGGGACTACCCTCGTGGGTGCGGTAGGTATGCTCGGGGCGGTGGTAGCTTATCTGACCTCTACTATTTTTGATTGGCGGACTTGTTATTTTATTGGGGGTGGTTTGGGTTTGATGCTTTTGGTGTTGCGGGTAAGTGTATTTGAGTCGGGTATCTTCCAAGAAACGCAAAAATCGGGGGCAGAGCGCGGAAACTTTTTTAGGCTTTTTAGTACCTTTTCGCGGACTCGAAAATACCTTGCCTGCCTGCTCATAGGCTTGCCTACGTGGTATGTGATAGGGATTTTGATTGCACTTTCTCCCGAGTTTAGTGAGGCACTGGGCTTTCCTGCCCGCGCAGTGGCAGGCAAGGCAGTGATGTTTTCGTATTTGGGGATTTCGCTTGGCGATGTTTTCACAGGCTTAGTGAGCCAATGGCTTGCGAGTCGAAAAAAAGTAGTGGGTTTGTGCTTGGTATTTGCGCTTGGAGCGATTTCGTTCTTTTTGTTAGCTCCCCTAAAAAGCATGGAAATGTTCTATTTCGCGTGTTTTTTATTGGGCTTCTCGATGGGTTATTGGGCTTTGTTTGTTACTATCGCGGCAGAGCAATTCGGGACGAATATGCGGGCTACAGTGGCTACGACCGCGCCGAATTTTGTACGCGGTGCGCTTGTGCCTTTGGCTATGATTTTTCAGAGTCTCCGCGAAAGTTATGGCTTGGTAGGCTCGGCTTGGATAGTGGGGCTGAGTACGCTTTTGATTACGGCTGTAGCACTTGGTTTTTTGGAAGAAACTTTCTCGCGTGATTTGAATTACATTGATTGAATTTTCAAAAATGCAAGACAAAATGCTCTTTGCTGTATTTTTTGCTTACAAACACAAGCCCAAACGCAAATAAATCTACCGTCAGACTTACTTCTGGGTGCTTTACGACTTCCTGCCATGCGCGTTGCATACCTTCAGACCAGTGAATATCATCAAAAATCAACAGCCCTTCTTCAGACATGGCAGGCAAGAGTTGATTGAAATAGCGGACAGTAGGCTCGTATTGATGATTTGCGTCCAGATACGCCATATCCACCTTGCCTACCTTCGGCAGTAGGGCAGGCAAGGTTTTGTCTATGTTGCCTACATGGATTTTGATATTGTCTGCCTCGAGTAATTTGAAATTCTTTTGTGCTATTTGGGCTGTTTCGGGACAGCCTTCAAAGGTATGAATCCGCCCTTGCCTGCGCGCCATAGCCATGTAGAGTGTACTCAAGCCGAGCGAAGTTCCCAGCTCAACTATGGTTTTTGGGCTTAGTTCGTTTACTATCCTAAAAAGCAATTCACCTTCTTTGGGGCTGATGGCACTTGTACGCGCTATTTGGGCTACAGTGCGTAGCTCGCCAAGTGTGCGCGAGCCTGCCCCAAAATCTTCCATTTTGATGCGTGTATGATTACGTTTTAGCAAAGTGCGTAAATAATTCAGTGCATCAAAAGCATAATATCGTTTTTTTACAGCTATGACTTCTCTGTAAAAATGATACAGAAAGGGGGCATGAATGGAGTGGCTATTGCGTGCCTTCAGCCAATAACGAAGATAGGCAAGGACTGTGTGCATACGGTTATAAGGTAAAATTCTTGCGAATTGGAGAAGGGGGCGTTAAACATCATGCAAATAATTTGGCTTGTTTTGGAGTCACATGGTTTTGCTTGTCGTGGATATATTCTTTGATACAATTTGCTACATATTCAGCCAATTTTACAGGTACAGCATTGCCTATCACTTGTTCTAAGTCAGACTTAGGCAACTTTATCCAGTCAAAGTCTTTGGGGAAAGTCTGTAGATAACTCCTTTCCAAAGTAGTCAATGGACGTACTTTTTCCAACTCTTTTGTGGTATCTCCTTCATGAAATTGATATGTTTTTGGAATAGGTCTGTTTACCCCTCTAATGGTTGGACTTGGTTCATAAATACTAAAAATTGCCCTTCTTGCATAACTTCTTGGGTGTCTGTAATAATGTTCTGTCCCCAAATCATTGCCCAAATAATCAAATATAGTCAATGGTTCTTTTGCTAAATTTTTATCCAAATAAGGTTCTAAGGTGTGGTTATTTTCGTGCAAAATGCCAATCAAAAAAAATCTTTTTCGTGTTTGTGGTACTCCACAAAAACTTGCATTAAGTATTTTTTGAGAAAGTCCATATTCATTTTCTTGGAATATTTTTAAAGCACATTTCAAGGTTTTTGTAGTAGTAATTCTATCTACATTTTCCATTACGAAATATTTAGGCTTTACCTCCGCTATAATTTCCGCAAATTTTATTGTTAAATCAGCTCTCTTTTCTTCATTTCTTTTTCCTGCACTCGAGAAATCTTGACAAGGTGGTCCTCCAATAATCATATCTACATGGAGATTTTTAAAGACCTCAAAATCTACAATTTCTGATAAATTTAATTTATGAATAGGGTGATTAAAATTTTTTTCATAAATATCAATAGCAGGTTGCCAATTATCAAAACCTGCAATAATTTCAAAGCCTGCATTTTGAAAACCCAACGATAAACCACCACAACCCGAAAATAAATCTATTGTTCTCATAATCAATCAAGCAAATAAATTTGGTGAATTATACACAATGGCATCAAAACGTCTTTCTGGACTCAATAATAAATGTCCACCGCCTAAAATAATATTTTTGATTTCGTCCTTAGCAATTCTTGGTTTGGTTAGTTCTGGGCAAGCCATAAAAGGCTGTGAAAACTTACCACTGACCGCAAAAGCCTTGTCATTTTTAGTATTAAACGAAAGCTCATCTATGATTTTGGTATGATTTATTTTTCCATTTTTACAAAAATCTAATAGCATTTTAAGTAGCCAAACTACAGAACGAAGTTGTCTTGTAATTTTATTTTCAGTAGTTAGTTCGTTTGTTACAACATTTAAAAATAGTCTTGTAAAAGCATAATTACTCCAAACAAAAATGTCCAGACAATTATCTGCTAAATCAGATGATTTTCCGATAGTTTTCCAAATAGGTTGGACAATTAAAGGCTCCTGTTTATCCAAATTTACCAATAAAATATTATTCAAAACTTCAATCATTTTTGGGATAAAAGGCATTACTTCTACCCCTTCCGTCCAATCTGTTATATTATCAAAATGATTTCCAAATAAGTTTTTTAATGTAGCTATATCTTGTTTAAAGTTTGTTGCAATACCTAAAGCCAGATACACAATACTATCAGGGCGAATTACTATTTCAGAACCAAATTTATCATCTGTTAAATCGCAAGTAGAGTTATCGGGTAAGGCTGTCAATTTGATTTCTAAGCCACGCAAGCAATTTCCTTTGTTTTGTATAACCAAATCTATTCTTGGGATATTTCCCACGACCAACTCCTGATAAGGGATATAATCACTTTCAAAAGCAAAAAATAAATCTTTATGTGTTGGCTCTATACCAAAAAGTTGTGTAATAGAGATAGCTGATTGTAAAACTTTTAGGTGTTTATCTAATCTTAAATACACAGGATTGATGTTTTGGCTGTGCATATAGCAAGCCAAAGCAGTGGGGAAAGAAGAATTAAATTGATTTTTGCCCCAACTATCTTTTTGGGTAAAATCTCTATTTGTGTTATTTAAACCAAATAATGATGCTTTCTGCATATTTTATTTCAATCTACTAATGTCCACTCGGCAACATTTTTGTCAGGGCTTCGCCCCAAAAAGCATACACCAAGAGATAAACCCCAAAACCTATCAATACCGCTCCACTAATCCTATCTACGACTGCCATCACGCTGTCTGTCAAAACATTGCTTAGTTGGTTGGCGATATAAGATTTCAGTATATCTGTCGTAAAAACGGTAATGACAATAGCCCCCAAAAATGTAAGTCCTTGTATTTGTGTATAGTTTGTGCCTATGATAGTAGTGAGGTTGCTGATAAGCCCCAGCCAAAAAAGATACACAAAAGGATTTACCATATTCAGCAGTACGCCTTGTCCAAACAACCGAAGGTATGAACCGCTTTGCGTTTTGTCATTGGCAAAATCGGGTGTTTTGGTCTGCTCATGTACAGGTTGAATGAAGTGCTTACCGCCATAGATAAGCATAAGTATCCCACCTACCAAGCCTGCGGTGGATTGGAAAGAAGCCGAACCTGTGAATTGAGAAACGCCTGAATATACTATCAGTGCTATGAAGGCATCGCTTGTGGCTATTCCACCCGCCAAGAACGCGCCTGACTTGAATCCGCGCATGACGCTCGTGCGCAAGAGCGCGAAGAAAACGGGACCTATCGTCATGGCTAATACCAAGCCCGATATGATACCTTTTAGTAGAAATTCCAGCATTTTTGATGCTATAAGTTTTGGTTTATTTTATAGGACTGCAAAAGTAAGCAATATTTGTAAACAATCAAAAAAAGCACTTGCCTGCGCAAGTGCTTTGATAACATTTTATTGTTTTTTCTCGGTTGGAGGAGGTGGTGTGATGCCCAATTTCTTCAATACCAAGTCCGAAATATTTTGGTCTTTGATAGGCAAGTAACAAGATTCTACGCGCATGATGTGCGAGTAGGCATTGGCTTTGGCTACTTCTGTTACGGTAGATTCTATTTTTTCATAGACAGGCGCGAGGGCTTTGTCGCGGCGCGTTTGGATATCGCTTACGCTTTTTTGCTCAAACTCTTGGAGTTGTTTTTGGAGGGTTTGGAGTTCTTCTTGCTTGGAGGCAAGGATAGTTTGTGAAGCGTCAGGATTTTTTGCCATTTCTAAAAAGTCTTTGTACTTAACTTCAAATTCTTTTTGTTTTTTGACAAATTCGTCATCAAGTTGTTTGGCATACACCTCAAGGTCTGTTTCCGCTTTTTTGACTTCGGGCATCAAGGGCATGACATACTCGAGGTCAAAATAACCTACTTTCATCTGCGCATAAGCAGGGGCAAAAGAGCTTGCAAGGGCGAGGATATATATAAAAAATATTTTTTTCATGTCTATTGGGCAATTATATAAAAGGGGATAAATAGTTTGGTTTGGTTTAGTTTTTCTTTTCTGTAGGAGTTTCTACAGGAGGCGTGATACCAAATTTTTTCAGCACTAAGTCCGAAATATCGGCTTCTTTGGGTTCAAAAAGCGAACTTTCGAGGCGGAATACATACGTGCAACCGTTTTCTTTGGCTACTTCATCTACTTTAGTTTGTAGCGTTTTGATGACAGGCTCCATGAGTTTGGCGTATTTGTCCTGCACCTTGCCTGCCGAACTCTGCTGTAATTCTTGCAGTTTGGCATCTATTTTTTGGAGTTCCTCCATTTTGGGCTTAAGTTGGGCTTCTGTGATGGCTGGATTTTTGCGCATTTGTTCTACCTCTGCCATGAGTTTTTGCCCATCTTGTTGTAGTTTTTCCATTTCTTTCTTCAGAAATTCGCGGAAAATTTCTGTGTCTTTTTGTACTTTTTTGAACTCAGGCAAAAGCGGTACTACTTTATTTTGATTGAAGTAGCCCAATTTGTTGCTGTTTTTCAGACTACCTCTGCCAGCTACAGCAGGAGGGGTTACGCCCAATTTCTTCAGTACAAGGTCAGAGATGTTATTTTCTTCTACCACAAAAAGTGCGGATTCACGTCTGAATACATATACGCCGCCTATTTCTTTGGATACTTCCTCGAGGGCTTTGGATACTTTTTCGTTGATGGGTTGAAGTTTTTTGATAAGTTTTTCTCTGCCTTCTTTTTGGGCGTTTTCTTCCATAGTTTGGATACGCTTGTCAAGAGCTTCGAGTTCTTTTTGTCCAGACTCAAGCAATATTTGCGAAGCGTCTGGTCTTGCGGCGGCGGCTTGCAAGGCAGTAAGTTTGTCTTTGTATTCTTTTTCTAATTTATCAATTTCAGCTTTGATAGCTTTGTTGAAATTTTCCATATCTCCTTGTACGGTTTTGTATTCGGGGAGGAGAGGCATGGCGTAGTTCTCGTCAAAGTAAGCAAACTTGTCTTGAGCAAGGCTTATTGAGAGGCTTCCAGCTATAGCTATAGCGAAGGAAAAGATGCGCTTAAAGTTCATCGAAAATGAGTTAATAGAAGGTTTGAAATAAGAGGTACGGTGTACGAAGCCCTCTTAGGGTTGTAAAGGTTATTTTTGCGGGTGCAAAATTGATAAAATTATTGCACAAAGCCAACATTAAAACGCTATTATTTTAAAAATGGTATAATTTCAGCCTCAAAATATTTTTTTTACGTGAAAAAAAAAGGTGAGGTTGTTTTTTATATGTTCCTAATAAAAAAGGTAGGCAAGGATTTTATTTTTTCTTGGGGTCTTCGGCAGAAGGCGTTTCTTCTCCTTTTTCGGGGTTAGGTTTCTTTTCTCCCAGTCCCATGAAGTTCAAGAGTTCTTCGGTATAGTCGTGTCGTTCTTCTATATACAAGATAGCGAGCGCATCAGCATTGTTAAAAACGACTTGTAATTTTTCTTTTCTTGCGAATTTTTGGAGGGCTTTGTGGAGTTCTTCTTGGGCGGGTTTTAGGAGTTCGGCTTGTCGAGTGGCAAGTTGTCCTTTGTAGCCAAAGATTTTACGCTGATAGTCGCGTGCTTCCATGTCGACTTTGTCGATTTCTTTTTGGCGTTCGTCTTTCATGTCTTCTGTCAGCAGGACTTCTTCTGCCAGATAGACTTTGCGCATTTTTTCTACTTGTGCAAATTTTTTTTGCACGTCCTCTTCCCATTTTTTAGCCGCTTCGTCTATGTTTTGTTGGGCTTTTTGGTAAGATTCCATTTTGGAAAGGATAAAATCAGCATCTACATAGCCAAACTTTTGGCTGTAGGCAGGCAAGGTGCAAAGGCACGCCCAAAGAAACAATAAGTACCGCATAGTGATTGGATTTGAGCGCAAATATACACATTTTTTTACAGATTATACACACCCAAAATATCGTGCTTTCAAATCTGTAAAAATTTGTGAGCGAACCACGAGTGGTCAGTCTTTCTTATTTGTTCGCTGTCTTTTTTTCGGACCCGCAACCGCAAGCGGATTGCCAACCGAAAAAAAACGAACATTTAACTAAGACTGACCACGAGATTGCTCGATACTTCCACAAAAATTGTCAGACAACCGTTAAGTTGATGCTTCATGGCGATATTTTTAGATACAAAAATAAAGCATAAAAACATATTTTTTACTCAAAATACTTAAATTCATCTACCAAAAGTCTGTAAATCTCGTCTTTTACCAATTTAGAAAAGTCTGTAACGGCTTGCAGGTAAGGCATCAAATCACTTGCGCCATTTACTTCTGCATATTTTCGGATTTGCACCAATCCCGAATAAGGCGTTACAAAATCGCTATAGTCAAAATATTTAAAGTAAGGCTCGTCTTGTAAGCCTACATTTTTGAGGGCTTTTCCTTTGCAGTGATTCAAATTCCAAAAACGATATAATTCTTTTACTGCCTGTACCAGCGCGTAGGCAAGGTTGGGGGCTTTATCTTCAAAAATAGTATCTTTGTGGGGTATTTTGTCTTGGATTATCTCCTTATCCAATACTTCAGTCCAAAAACTATCCACGTTGGTAGGGCAGAGTGGATTGTGGGCATAGACTTCAGGCGCACCCGCTACAGGGTTATCTGCCTCAAATTTGGTAACGATACACCTATTTTCCGCCAATCCGAAGGCAAAACATAAGCTGTAGTAATAACTTTCCAATGCAGACGATATACTTGGTTTCCACAAATCATATTGATTTGCCCAAAGTGGATAACGTGCATTTAAGGCTTTTGTAATAGCAAACCAACTAAAAAGACCTTTAGCACTCTCTAAATCGTAAGCGCAATAACCATACTTATCAGGTGCACCACTCAAAATACGGGTTTGATTGATATTTATAATCATGTGGTCTAACCTAAACCAAACCCTGTCAGGTTTATTTGAAAGTCTATTTGAAGGCTCTTGTTTGATACGCAAAGGCGTATTATTGTCCATAAAACCTACAAATGTACCATCAGTGTAGCCATGTGGGTCTTTGCGGGTTTGATGGCGTGGGTCTTTGGTAGGAAAGCCACTGATAATAGGTTTATTTGCTTCTTCTTTTGTTTTATTTCTGTAGAGATTTAAGCGAGGTTGTTGGATTGATTTGCCATTTTTTATTACATAAGAGAGCGTTTCTCGAATATCTCCTTTTGAGTTATCTAAAGTAACCAATTTTGCTTTTTTAAATGTCTGTCCACAAACCAATTTTGTCATTTCCTTATCTTCCCAATCCAGTTGCTCAAATTGTTGGAGTGTGAGGTCGCTTACATCATATACTTTGACAGTATTTTGTATTTTGGGTGTTTGTTGTGGTTCATAACGCCAAATGGTAAAGGCTACAGGCCACTTGCCATCAAGTTTGAAGAACTCGTTGCTGGCTGTGATGAATCCTGTTTGATAGGTAAAATGTTTGTCAAAAACCTCTCTGAAAGGCGCGTAAGTAGGACGTGGAATGAGCCACGAAGTAGGCGTAAAAACCATCAATAGAGGCGTTACATCAGGAAATAGCTCTTTTTGATAGGCACAAATATTAAGAATTTGCGCCAAAAAAGCCAAATAACGCTCCTTGCCTGCGTCCTCGCCTGTGAGCTTGAGTATAGAAGGGTGCGTATCATAAGAGGCATTTTTTTCTCCACGCACTTTTTCGTTTTCGTCTGTATTTTTGTAAGGAGGGTTGAGTAGGAAAGCAAGTGGTTTATCTAAATCCATGCCTTGTTCTTCATTTTTCAAATAATCACGTATGATGTTGAGATATTCCTTGCCTGTTTTGTCCAAAAAATTCAAGCCTTTCGCTTCATTGGTATATGGAATAATGGTGTAGCCTGTTTCTGCATGATAAGGGTCTGCTTCCATTCTTGCCTCAATGGTTTTCAATAAATCAGGTGAGAGTTCAGAAATTATTTTATGCTTTAGCTGTCCTTTGTAGCTTGCTATCAAGTTGCCTGAACCACCTGCGGGGTCAAAAACGATGTAGTTTTTGCCTAAGTCTTTTATAAAATATTCATCAACAAACCAAAGCGCAAGTTTGCTCAAGTTGCTATTTGTAAAGAAAATGCCATGTTGTTTTACATAGTCGGGGTCTATTTCTGCCAAAACTTCATCAAAACGACTAAAATAATAATCTGTAGTCAAACCAGAGCCTGCATTGGTAAATACATACCGATTTTCGATAAATTGTATAAATTCTCGCTTATATTTGTTTGGAACACTAAAACGCCTACTACCTTTTTTTCCTTTGAATCCTGAAACGTATAACTCTCCTGTCCCATCTTCTTCTCCTACTACAGAGTTAATATCCCAATATCGAACTATATTGTAAAAAGCGTGTACGGCATCAATGGCATTTGAGAAATAGTTTTTCATCAAGTCAATCGTTTTTATAAAATTCATAGGATTGATTGATACTCTGTTTTTGTCTAAATTTTCAAGTATTTGCAAAAAATTATAGGTTTGGCGCGTAAAGCGTAAATCTTGCTTGGCTTCAGCAATGTCTTTGCTATCCATTTTGAAGATGGCAGTGTCTAAAATTTCTTGGGCTTGGGCTTTGTTTACGCGCCTTGCCAAGTCCTTGCCTACTTCATTGGGAGCAAACATGGGCAAGGTAGTATGCGCCAAAATAACCGCAAATTCGGGTATGAGTTCCAAACGCCAAACGGCTATAAAGTCTTGACATAGCACAATGACCATAGGAAAAGACAGTCCTTTTTTTTCATAGTGCATGGCTTGAAAAAATCCTGCTACCCAATCTTGTGGCTTTGATTTGAGTTCTACCACGAACTTACCTTCTACATAGCCATCTGCGCCTTGTGCATCTGATTCTGTTTTGAACGTATCGCCAAATAATTTACTGAATAACGGATACACAAATTTTCGTTTAGCATCTTCGTTACTTTCATTTGTCAAGTATTCTCTGATACCTGCCAATTCTTTGCTCACGTCTTGTTGTTTCTCTTTTTTCATAATGCTTTATTCTTGACCAAAATTATAGTAGATTTAGTTAAAAAACAAGTTGTTGCGGAGGCAAAACTGTAGAACAAGCTTCCAGCCTGTTGTTTCAAATGATAAACAGGCTGGAAGCCTGTTCTACAGAATATTCCGCAATAACTTTTGAAGAACCAATTTTATTTACCCAAAATACTTAAATTCATCTGCCAAAAGTCTGTAGATTTCATCTTTTACTAACTTCGAAAAGTCTGTAACGGCTTGTAGGTAAGGCATCAAATCGCTTGCGCCATTTACTTCTGCATATTTACGGATTTGCACCAATCCCGAATAAGGCGTTACAAAATCGCTATAGTCAAAATATTTGAAATAAAATTCATCTTGCAAACCCACACTTTTAAGTATTTGCCCTTTGGAGTAGTTCAAATTCCAAAAACGATACAATTCTTTTACTGCTTGTACAAGTACATAGGCAAGGTTAGGCTTGTATTTATTTTCAAAATCTACTACTTGATTGCCTACTATTTCAGGTACTACAAAAGCCCTTCTTGGCATTTCAGTTTTGATTATCTCAGCGTCTAAAGTTGTACTCCAAAAACTATCCACGTCTGTAGGGCAGAGTGGGTTATGGACATAGACTTCAGGCGCACCCGCTACAGGATTATCTGCCTCAAATTTTGTTACCACACATCTATTTTCAGCAAGCGCGAAAGCAAAACACAAGCTGTAGTAATATTTCCAAAATCTATCTGTTCCCCCTTCGGGGGTTAGGGGGCTTTTTGGACTCCAAATTTCATATTGATTTGCCCAAAGTGGATAACGCCCATTCACTGCTTTGCTAATGCCAAACCAACTAAAAAGCACTTTCGCACTTTCCAAATCGTAGGCACAATAAGAACGGCTATTTTGCGCTCCAGACTGAATTTGGGACAAATTCACACTGCTAAACGCACTCATGAGCATACACCAAACTCTATCAGGCTTATTACTCATGCGTAGGCAAGTATCTTGCAGAAGGCGAACAGGTGTGTTATCGTCTGTAAAACCAATGAATGACCCAGATATTTCTCCACATTTACGTCTTAGTTCAAAATGATTTTCATTATCTTTTAATGGAAATCCACTTACCAATTTTCCAAAGTCGCCTTCCTTTTTTGAATGGCTAAAATCATATCGTGGCTGTTTTATTAATTTCTTGTTTTTGGTTATTTCAGGCAAGTCTGTTCGAATATCTCCTTTTGAATTGTCTAAAGTAACCAAATTTGCTTTTTTAAAAGTATATCCACACACAAAGTTAACTTCTTCTTTGCTTTCCCAATCGAGTTGCGCCAATTTTCTATAGGTAAGTTCTGTGATGTCATAGACTTTAAGGTTATTTTGTCTTGGCACAAAAATTTCTTTATTTTTTTCTTCAGCATTGGGTAAAATTTGTGGTTCATATCGCCACACCGTAAACGCAACAGGCCACTTGCCATCAAGTTTAAAGAACTCATTGCTGGCAGTGAGGAAGCCCGTTTGATAGGTAAAATATTTATCAAAAACTTCCCTGAAAGGCGCGTAAGTAGGACGTGGAATAAGCCACGAAGTAGGCGTAAAAACCATCAGCAAAGGTATTACATCAGGAAATAGCTCTTTTTGATAGGCACAAATATTGAGTATTTGTGCCAAAAAAGCCAAGTAACGCTCCTTGCCTGCGTCCTCACCTGTGAGTTCGAGTATAGAGGGGTGTATATCGTAAGAAGCATCTTTTGCGCCACGTGCTTTTTCGTTTTCGTCTGTATTTTTGTAAGGTGGATTAAGCAAAAAGGCAAGTGGTTTATCTACATCTAAACCTTTCTCTCTTAAATATGCACGTATGATATCAAGATATTCCTTGCCTGTTTTGTCTAAAAAATTAAGTCCTTTCTTTTCTGTTATTTTAGGAATGATAGTATAACCAGCTTCGATGTGATAGGGGTCCCATTTTACCCTTTTTTCTAAAGTTTGAAGCAAATCAGGCGAAAGTTCAGAAATAATTTTATGCTTGAGCTTACCTCTGTAGCTTGCAACAAGATTCCCCGAACCGCCTGCAGGGTCAAAAACAATGTAGTTTTCTCCTAAGTCTTTAGCAAAATATTCATTTACAAACCAAAGTGCGAGTTTACTTAAGTTGTTGTCAGTAAAGAAAATACCATGCTGTTTGACATATTCAGGGTCAACTGTAGCTAAGGCTTCATCAAATCGGCTAAAATAATAATCTATCGTCAAGCCTGAACCTGCATTTGTAAAAATATAATGATTTTCTACATAGCGTATAAAATCGCGCCTATGTTTGGCAGGAACAGTAAATAAATCGCTGTATTTTTTGCCTTTTATACCCACTACAGATATTTCATCTATATTATCATTTTCGCTCACTACTGAACTAATATCCCAACAACCCACAATACTGTAAAAAGTGTGTATGGCATCTATAGGTTTTGGGAAAAATTTTTTTAGGTCTTCAATCGCTTGAATAAAATTTATGGGATTGATAGAAATACGCCCTGATTTAAGATTTTGTAAGGCTTTGGCAAAACCATAAGAAGATATTT
>JAAFJK010000664.1 GCA_013298105.1 Cytophagales bacterium | reverse complement strand
TTAGCCACGCTGTAAGCGTCTGTTATCGAGCTTTTACGCGGTTAAGCAATACCAACAGACGCTTACAGCGTGGCTTCGCGTGAGTGAAATTATCATGTTATTTTATTTTCATTCCTTAACAACCGCAAAAACAAATAATTAGCAAAGACTGCCCAATGGTATGTAGCACAGAAATCAAGCAAGATGCCTGTGCTATATATTAACTTTCCTACCCAAACACTATTCCGCAAAAAGAGGATTAGTTAAAAATTCTTGGTCTGTGAGGGTTTTTAGAAAACTTAGAATTTTGGTACGCTCATCTAAAGTAAGCGGAATCCCTACCCCAAAGCCTCCAAAAGTCTGTCGCATACGCACATCTACATTGGGCGTAGCAACTGCTACAGGATAGTGCGCGATGGCTTGCTCGAGCGTAGCTATTCGCCCATCATGCATATAGGGCGCAGTTTTTTCTATATTACGCAAAGTAGGCACTTTGAACTTGAACGCATCGGCAGGCAAGTTCGTGATAGAAGCACGTCCTTGGTCATTGAAGTTGGGCGGGGGAGGCAAGGGCAAACCATTGTTGGCAAAACTGTTGTCTGTAAATAGTTCTCCCTGATGACAACTGCCACATTTTTGCCTAAAAATCTGCAAGCCTGCATTTTCTTCTACAGTCAAACTTGCCTCCCCGCGCCGCATCTTGTCATATTTTGAGTTGGCAGACACGAGCATAACCATGAATTGTGCAAGAGCCTTCATAGTCTTGGCAGTCGTAACTTCAGCACTACCAAAGGCTTTTTGAAAAAGTGGCGGGTATTTGCTTGAAGCACGCAATTTTTGTAAGACATCACCCAATTTTTCGCCCATTTCTACAGGATTTTCTATCGGTGCTATCGGCTGTAGGTCAAGGTCAGCCACACCTCCGTCCCAAAAAAAGCTCGGATTCCACGCCAAATTCATCAAAGCAGGCGAGTTGCGTGTACCTATCAAGTCATGAATGCCATGACTGAGCGCGTGGTCTTGGTGTGCAAAAGCGGCTACTTGTTGATGACAGCTCCCACACGAAACTGTGCCATCTTTTGACAAAATTCCGTCATAAAATAGTGCTTTCCCCAACTCAAATCCTTCATTTGTGATGGGATTATTGGCTATAGCATATACAGGCGGTGGGAAGTTGGCAGGCACTTTAAAAGAAATTAGCTGTTTTTCTTCAGGCAAAGACTCCATGCGCCATTTACAGCCCACCACGCAGCAAGTCAATATGGCTATGCCCCATATTTTTGAATGATACATTTCAAAAGCGTTTTAAGAAGCGCGAAAATACAAAAAAAGTGTGATAAATCAAATATTACACCTATATTTGTAATCAAACTCTGATAACATGAAGACTATCCTTGTCCCGACTGACTTTTCTGAAAGTGCGCACATAGGTCTGAAGACCGCTATCCAAATGGCACGTCATACGCAAGCTAAAGTGCTGGTTTTGCACGTTTTGGAGCCGCCTGTACTTTCAAAAGGTGCAAAAGAAACGGTTTTTACAGACCAAGACCTTGAGGAAAAATATATGCGCTATCTGAGAGATATTGCCGACTTGAAGCTAAAAGGAGAACTTGAGAAACTGCATTGCGACATAAAAATAGAACATGAGGCGGCTTTGGGCAATCTTTTTGAAGTTTTGCAGACCTATCTTGCAAGAGAAAATGTGGCTTTTGTAGTATCAGGTACGCGCGAACTTACAAGCTGGCAAGGCAAATGGGCAGAAAGTAATACTGAAAAATTGGTGCGTTACGCGCCTTGCCCTATTTTGGCTGTAAAACAAGAAATAAAGGACTTGCCACTTGCTAAAATAGTGTTTGCCACGAATTTGAAAGACATAGACCAGCGCGTCATGCAACAACTAAGTTATTTTCATGAGGTTTTTGCCACCGATTTGCGGATACTTCATATCAATACCGCCTCAGATTTCCTTACACAGCGCGAAATCATGGGTTTGAAAGACGAATTTGAAAAAAAGGGACAACTCAAAAACTATACTTTTGTATCTTATCCAGATGAAAATGTAGAAGAGGGCATCATGCACTACATGGAAGACGAAAAATGCGGAATCTTAGCCCTTGCCACCCGCCAACGTACAGGCGTAGCGCGTTGGCTTTCAGGCAGTATTGCCGAAAATCTCGTAAATAGAGCCAATTTCCCTGTGCTAACTTTTGGACTGAAGCATGGGAAATGAAATGATTGGGCAGGCAAGGGGCTATAATGCTACAGCAATATTTTTCGAAGTTGTTTATCTTCCAAAAAGTAGCGCACTTTTCTTTTGGTAGGTAGCAGTTCAAAAGTATCCAACTCTACCGAGCCACCCCACAAAAACTCAATGCCCAACATGGTATTGCCTATAAAGTCGCGGATAAGTTCCTTGCCCTCGAAGTGGTGCGTGAGACGTATGTTTTCGTCTGTCGTCCCTTGCATATCCACAGTGATGTGGGGCGGGTGATAGAGCGACTCTATGAGCATTTGTTGGTAGTCTTCAGCGCGTCTGCTTTTGATATAGTATTGATGAACTTGCCGTTGAGCATCAAATTTCTTGCCCAATAA
>JAAFJK010000213.1 GCA_013298105.1 Cytophagales bacterium | reverse complement strand
GAGCCACAATTTTCTTATCATGACCAATACTCCACAAGATTTTGACTGGGACAAGGCTGACCAACGCGGCTTTGGTTCTGGCTACACAAAGGCTGAGAAAGCCGCAATGGAACAAGTATTCGACACAACTTTCTCGAGTACACCTGAGAAAGCAGTCGTAAAAGCTATCGTAGTAGGGATAGCAGACCGCGAAGTAATTTTGAATGTAGGCTTCAAGTCTGATGGACTTGTACCGCTATCAGAGTTCCGTGATATGCCTAATCTAAAGGCAGGAGATGAAGTAGAAGTATATCTTGAAAGCAAAGAAGACGTGGACGGACAACTTATCCTCTCTCGTCGCAAAGCAAAAATCCTTACAGCTTGGACAAATATCCAGACTGCATTGGATACTGACCTCGTGATAGAAGGTATCGTAAAACGCCGTACAAAAGGTGGTTTGATAGTGGATATTTTTGGAGTGGAGGCATTCTTGCCTGGTTCACAGATAGACGTGAAGCCTATACGCGACTTTGACGTATATGTGAACAAGAAAATGGAAGTGAAAGTCATCAAAATCAATTATGCCAACGACAACGTAGTAGTTTCGCATAAAGTCTTGATTGAGAAAGACCTTGAAGAACAAAAAGTACAAATTTTGAATAACCTTGAGCGCGGACAAGTACTCGAAGGGGTTATCAAAAATATGACTAACTTTGGTGTGTTCATTGACTTGGGTGGTGTAGATGGATTATTGCACATCACAGATATTTCTTGGGGACGTATCACACACCCTGAAGAAATGCTCGGACTTGACCAAGTGGTGCGCGTAGTAGTGCTTGACTTTGATGAAGACAAACGCCGTATCTCTTTGGGTATGAAGCAACTCACAGCTCATCCTTGGGAATCCTTGCCTGCCGAGATAGAAGTGGGTACAAAAGTAAAAGGACGTATCGTAAACGTAGCCGATTATGGTGCTTTCTTGGAAGTAATACCTGGTGTAGAAGGCTTGATTCACGTTTCAGAAATGTCGTGGTCACAGCACCTCCGCAATCCTCAAGACTTCCTCAATGTAGGTGATGAACTTGATGCAGTAGTATTGACTATAGACCGCGAAGAGCGCAAAATGTCATTGGGCATCAAACAACTTACTGAAGATCCTTGGACAAAAGCCGATTTATTACCCAAATATGCCGTAGGCGCAAAACACAAAGGTACAGTACGCAACTTGACTGCTTTCGGTCTTTTCATTGAATTGGAAGAAGGCATCGATGGATTGGTTCACGTTTCTGACCTTTCTTGGACACGCAAAATCAAACACCCTTCAGAGTTCATCAAAGTAGGTGAAATCCTCGAAGTAGTCGTACTTGAGCTGGATACTGAAAACAAACGCCTTGCGCTTGGACACAAACAACTCGAGCAAAATCCTTGGGATACATTCGAAACAGTATTCACTATAGGCTCTACACACCGTTGCACTATCACAAGCAAAAATGAAAAAGGTGGAATCCTTGAATTGCCTTATGGCATAGAAGGTTTTGCGCCTACCAAACAGCTTGCAAAAGAAGATGGCAAAGAAGGCGAAGTAGGCGAGGCACTTGATTTTGTAGTAACAGAGTTTGTGAAAGATGACAAGAAAATCGTCCTCTCTCACGCTCGTACATATAAAGCGGCGGCTGAAGTAAAAGACGAACAAGAAAAACAAGAAAAAGAAGCCAAAAAAGCTAAATCAAAAACCAAAACAGACGATAAAGGCGACTTGCCTGAAACGTTGGGTGACCTTAGCGACCTTGCGGCTCTCAAAGAGCAAATGGAAAAAGGAGCATAAGGCTCAAATACCTTGCCTGCCCACATGGGTAGGCAAGTTTTTTTTTGGCTTGTCAAGGTTTTTGACCATCAATAAAACATAAAACGAACATACACCAATTTTTTGCAAAATCTTTCATTTTAGCTTTGAAGGATTAGCTCTCGGTCTGTAGGGTTCGTGATGTCGTATAAATCAAGGACTAAGTCGTTGATTAAGTTTTCATAATAGATTATTCGTTTTTCCCATTGGGTTCTTTGGGCTTCAGTAAGTTTTTCTTGTAATTTGGCGTGTAAGCCCATAATCATTTCTACAGCATTGATGAGGTCGTCATACATTTTTTTATCTGTAGCGTTTTGCATATCTATCAAGCGCACAGGAAATTTATCTAAATCCACTTTTTTGATTTGTGGCGTACTGTCTTTGTTTGTTACCAAAGCATTGATATACAAAAAGTTAAACAATTTGGAGTTTATCAAAGCAGTCATATATTTCAGCGAGAGTCCGTTTTTAGGATTAAAAATGAAATACAAAGACTGTTCAGGGAAAATACCACTATTGTCATAAGTGGCATACAAAGGTATGCCTGTTTTGCGCAACAATACTTTTTCGGGTGCGCCTAATTTGTTTACATCATTTGTGCCTCCTTTGATATTTTCTTTGGTGTAATCAATATAAAATTTTTCTCCTATAGTGTAACGTCCAATGCTTCGCCCTTTCAATATCACTTTTTGGTCATTGTCTGTTCGCTCTTTAGTAACTTGTGAAGTATCGACTATAACGCCTACTTTTGTTTCAAAGTCTGTTCCTAAAGCTACACAATTTAGATTGTTAAAAATAGAATCTACAAGAGCTGAAGTTTGCTGGTCTGTTTGATATAAAAATTGATACTCAAGTGTTTGTAGATACTCAAGTTGTTTTTTGGGTTGTGGCGTATCGCCAAACTCGCCCACCAACAAAATTGCATCAGGTTTAGGTTTTTGATGTAAAAACCTAAAAACAAGTGTATCTGTTACAATATTAGGAAAAGGTGCTTTATACAAAAGTTCCTCTATAGTATAGTTTTCTAAAATTCTTTTGCGCAAATTGATAAACTGCTCATTGAAACCCAACCTATCGGGTATAATAAACGAAAATAACCCACCTTCTTTGACCAAATCTAACCCACGATGCACAAAATACTCATACAAATTGGGGCGATAGGTATTGCCATGATATTTTTGTATCAAATATTGATGTGCTTCTTCATTTAAAATATCATTGCCAAACCTGCCACTGAGCGAAACCCAAGGCGGATTGCCTATCACGATATCGAAACCACCCTGTTTGAAGGCTTGCGGAAAGTTTACTTTCCAATCGAAAGGCTTTATTTTTTTCTCAACAAAAGGGTCGAAATCTAATTTATTGCCATAAAAATCATAATCAATCAAACTATTCCCGCTTCTCACATTGTTGTCGAGAGTAGGCAAGACGCGCTCATTGAAAAGCAGTAAAGCATTTTGTATTGTTACTTCAGTTTCGCCTTCCATTGCCTTGAGCAGGAGAGAAAGTTTGGTAACTTCTACCGCGTTCACGTCTATATCTACCCCAAAAATATTATTCAACAAGATGCGTTTTTTCACTCCCGAAGTGAGCTTGCCTTCCGAAGTGAGGGGCTGTTCTTTTTTGGTTTTAGTGGTTTGCGGATATTTGGCATAATAATTCAAATGCCAATCTAACAGAAACTGATACGCACCCAACAGGAAAGAACCACTACCACACGAAGGGTCGACTATCCGCAGTTTGGCTACTTCTTTTTCTACTTCAGTTATTTTCGTAGTTTGTTCTATCTCAGTTATTTTCTTGCCTATAGTATTTTGGACAATGTATTCCACAATGTATTCAGGCGTATAATACACGCCTCCTGCCTTCCTAACGGCAGGTTTTTCTTCAATTTCTACACTTTTGAGGTTGGTTATTTTGATGACCTTGCCTAAAAACTGCTCGTAGGCATTGCCCAAAATCTCTACAGGCATTACCGAAAATTCGTAAGGCGTTTTGGGGTGATAGAGTTCCGCAATGAGCGTTTTGAGGATTTTATTCGTAATTTTGAGGTCTTTGGTAAGCACATCTTTTTTGATGTCAAACAAGCCCGAATTATACTTTTGGTCAGCCTCTGCAAAATATTGGTACAAATGACTGTAGGTTTCACCTTTGAGCTTGGCACATTCGCGCAGTTTGCCGTATTTTTCTATGTGCCTATCTTCGCTGATGCGCAAAAAAATGATTCTGTCCAACACCGTTTGCACCACGACATTGATTTGTTCTTCATCGAGTGTAGGATTGCCCGCCACAATGCCTGTAGCCAAGTAATTGCGCCACTGGTTCAGGGAGGCAAGGAAGTCGTCATCAACACTTTGCGAGCCTTTTTTGGCAGTGCCTACTTTGGCAAAACGTTCTAAACTACCGTTCCAAACCGCCTCACGCGAAAGTGTATCCCACAAAAAGTCAAATTCTTTTTCATAATCCGTAAATTTCAGGTATTTCAACCTCCCTACAGAGGCGGAATCGTCTTCTTTTACCTTGTACGCGCCATCATAAATTGCCAACTCCTCAAAGTCCGTCAGCACTGCTACAGGCAATTTCGCACTCCACGTATAACGCCTTACCTGCTTGGCAGAAGGCGCGTCATCTTTGATAACAATGCTGGGCTTTTTTGCCTCCAAATAAAATTTTGCCTTGCCTTTTTTTGTAAAGCAATAGTCAGGACGTTTGGTTTGGTCATCAACTACTTGCTTTACTTCGAGCTTCACATCACGCTCCGTTTCGAGCTTGCCTGTAGCATTGCTAATATCCCAACCCAATGCCTCAAAAAAAGGGTTGATGTAACTATCGCGTGTAGTCGATTCGTTGTAATCCTTCTTCTTATAGGTGTCTATTTGCGCGGCAAATTGTGTTACAAGGTTGGCTATTTTCTCTTTGGCTTCTTCTTTGGGAGTCATAGTAGGCAAGGTTTGAAAATAAAAATAGTACGAACCTGTAGCACATCTTTTCGGGATTTGCTACAAGCGTACAAATTCATTATTTCGTTATCAAATTCTTTCTAATTTATGCTTTGAAGTGTTGTAAAGCTTCCTCCAAAGTGTGCGTAATCGTAAATATGGCACTAAGTTTTGTGATGATGAGCAACTTTTGGAGATGGGAAGAAGGATTGGCTAAAATGACTTCTCCTTGTGCATTGCGGAACTTTGCCAAAATGCGCATCAGAATCCCAATCCCAGAGCTGTTGGCATATTGGACATCGGCTAAATTGATGATACATTGTGTATTTCCTTTGTCGATAGAGTCCTCAATGATTTGTTGAAGTTGGACATCAAGCGTGGGCATGGTCAGGTTTTCTTGAAAATGCACCACCAGAATATGGCTTTGAATCTCATGTGTAAACATACTGCAAATATACAGAATATTTTTATTTTACGTCAATATTACTTAGTTTTGCAGGCAATATAATCATACGCCTAATTTTTTTCTTAAAAAAAACTATTTTTTAAAACGTTTTGAGATACAAACTGTTACAAATTCAAAACAAAAGCTAACCTTTTTAAGTTTATAGTATGAAAAACGAAACCCTTAACGTTCCCATGTACATTATTAAAGTGAAAGGGAAGGGTAAAATACCCGATTATATCCAACTGCGTGATGACAAATTTGTACTTGTAGCTTATTTCAGGGCGGATAGACCACTGAAAAACTTAGAAAAGTACGGACTTGAAGGCAAAGATGAGCCTTTGCGTTTACTTATAGACGCACTCAATTTTGGCAAGCTACAAAGGCTCGCTATCTAAGTCATGGAACTTGATGAGTGGCTTGAGAAAAATACCAAGAATGTGCGTGACCTTTTGCACCATGAGTTAAGTACACTTGCCTTAGCTCAGGCACTTGCGACAAGCCCAAAGCCTGATGTCTTATTGCATAAGATAGAAAGTATGCTTTATAAGCGTGTAGTGTCTATCATAGAAGCTATTTTTGATACGCTTCTGGCAGAGATAGACTTAGAAACTGCCCTTGCCTACGATACAGCCAGCATACGTACATCGATACAGCTTTTTGTCCACACACAAGTCAAAGATACTTGTACAGATATAAAAGAAAAAATAGCTTGGTGGAATAAGGAACATTAGTTTAATATCTTTTAGCACGCAGACAAATCTACTTTGTAGATTTGTCTGCGTTTTTTATTATGCTCAAAAGATTTGTTTTTTTTGCGTACTTTTGCATATAATACACACTCAAGAATGAATTATGTATTCTAAAATCGTCCAGCTTAATTTGTCCATTTTTTTCCTGCTCTTTTTGGTGGGGGCTTGTGTAAGCACAAAACAATGGCAAAAAGACCAATATTTACTACTCCCACCGATAGTAAAAGGCAATAAAATCTTGCCTGCCGAAGACTTCATGTATATGCACCGCCAAAAACCAAACATTTCAAAAATAAAAGTAGTCTTTTATCAACGTGGCAAAAAGAGATACAATCCAGAAAAAATAATCAATGCTATAGATTCGGTAGGCAAGTATTGGGACGAAAAATGGCGCGTAGCCGATAAACGAAATGACAGCCTCAAAGCCCGAAAATACATTGCCAAAAAAGAAAAAAAGCTAAAAAAACTCAATACAGTATTAGAAAAAGGAAATTGGCTCATGCGCGTGGCAGGTTCAGAACCTGTGTTTTTTGACTCCTTAGCTACTGCCCAGACTGCTTCAGAGATGCGTAAGTTCTTGAAAAACAACGGCTTTTTTCAAGGAAATGTAAGTTATGAAGTGGATACCCTCAAAAGAAAACGAAAACGAGTTACCTATTATGTTACAGAAAATATCCCCACGTATGTAGATTCTATTTTTTACAAAACCGAAGCCCCCAAGATAGACTCTCTTTTGAATGCCCATCACGCAGAGAAACTCCTCAAAAAAGGCGATTACTACAATACCTCCAACATAGATGCAGAACGCCTCCGCATTGAGCAACTCTTGGCAAATAATGGCTATATGCACTTCTCACGCCAATACATCAATATTGACGTAGATACTACCCATTTTTTGACTTATAAGAACTTTGACCACACCAATTATTCAGAAGCCCAACAAGATTCACTGCATAAGCTAAAGCGAAACGCCAAACTTACGGTAATCATAGACAATCCTATCTCAGACAAACACCGCGACTACAAGATAGCAGGCATTTATGTATATCAGATAGTACCCAAAAACAGACACCAAAAACCAGACACCATCATCTCCCGCAAATCAGGCATACATTATATTTATGTAGGCAAAACACTCCCTTATGAGCATAGAGTGCTGGATAAACGCATCAGGTTGCGCCCCAACGAACTCTACAGTGGACAGCGATTGCTTGACAGCCAAAACGCGATGAACCAACTGGATATGTACAAATACATCAGCCCCAAAATAGATACATTGGCAGGCAAGTTGCAGGTACATTTATTTTCTTCAGCACTCGACCGATACCAAGTTACTTTTGAAGGAGGCGCGAATTTGGCACAAGGACTGCCAGGTCCTTTGATAAATGTTTCGCTAAAAAATAGAAATGTTTTTGGAGAAGCGGAATTTTTAGAAACTTCTTTGCGCTTTTTGATAGATGGGCAGGCAAGTGCTACAGGACAAGGTGCTTATACCAGCCGCGAAATCGGTGGGACAGTCGCCCTGAACTTCCCACGTATATTATTTCCAAACGCCCTTCTGCCAAAGAGCTTACGCAATCAAATCTATACCTACAATCCTACCACCAAACTTTCGCTCGGCTATGGCTTTACGCGCCGCCCCGAATATACACGCAGTAACCTTGTAGCTTCCTTAGCCTACAAAGGACAGTTAAGGCGGGCTACTTACAACCTTACACTTGCCGAACTAAGCCTTATCAATCCTAGACGCATCAGCGATGATTTTCAGGCAATTTTAAATCTTTTAGGAAGCCAAGGCAATACCATAGGGTTCAGTTTTAGACCAGCATTGGTAGGAAGTACATATTTTACTTATACATTTACGAACGCTACAGATGTCAAACTACAGCAGTCTTATTATTTTCGGATACTTCTTGAGATGGGTGGCAATACACTACAGTTATTTGACAGGACTTTTAGCAAAAAGTCCAACAATCGTATATTTAATCTACCCTATTTTCAGTTTTATCGTATCAATCCAACTTTTCATTATTACATTCCTTTGCCTCGCAGTCGCTCTTGGGCGTTTCGCCTCAATACAGGTGTGGCTATTCCTTATGGGCAAAGTTCGGCACTGCCTTATGAAAAATACTATTTTGCAGGAGGTAGTAGCAGTGTAAGGGCGTGGCTACCGCGCTTTTTGGGGCAAGGCTCTACCCCTTTGGAGTTTGATGAAAAAGGCAGACCTAACTACAGAAATGTGGAAAAACCGGGTGAGGTCATCTTAGAAGCAAATGCAGAATACCGTTTTCCGCTTTATCAGGGCTGGATAGAAGGTGCAGGCTTTTTTGATGTCGGCAATGTTTGGCTTATCCGCGAAGATGCCACAAATATTGGAGGCAAATTCAGATTCAGTGAATTTTACAAACAACTCGCTATGGGTGCAGGCTTTGGGATACGCATGGATTTTTCTTTCCTACTATTGCGCTTTGATACTGCCCTGAAAGTCCACGAACCGCGTCAATCGGCAGGCAAGCGGTGGGTGCTTTGGGATTATGCCCCCAAACAGTATCTCAATCAACGATTGCTGAACTTCAATATAGCGATAGGCTATCCCTTTTAGTGAGTGCCACAAAATATAACAAAACGCTAACAATCTTTGTTAAGGATTTGCACGTATATACAGTATATGAAAAAAATCCTTATTTCACTGAACGCGCTCCTACTTACTTGGGGGCTGATAGCCTGCTCGTTCTCAAACTCCCCTCCAAAAAAAACTAAACTCAATATGGAAAATCAATCAACCCTTGCCTCCACAGACAGCATAGGCGTAGCCACGCTCGGTGGCGGGTGCTTTTGGTGTCTTGAAGCTGTCTATCAGCGCATGGAAGGCGTACAAAAAGTAGTTTCGGGCTACACAGGTGGCAAAACTACCAACCCTACCTACAAAGAAATCTGCACAGGAACCACAGGACACGCTGAAGTAATACAAATCACATACAATGCTTCAAAGGTAAGCTATGCCGAGATTTTGGAGGTCTTTTGGCGCATACACGACCCGACTACCCTGAATAGACAAGGCGGAGATGTAGGCACACAATATCGCTCGGCTATTTTTTATCACAACGAAGCACAAAAAGAAATAGCCCAAAAGTCTATACAAGCCGTAGTAGAAGCCGAGCTTTGGGCAGGCAAGATTACCACTGAGCTTACACCGCTTGATGTATTTTATGGTGCTGAAGCCTATCACCAAGACTATTACAATCAAAATGGCGAGCAAGGCTATTGTGTAGCGGTAGTAGCGCCCAAAGTAGAAAAATTCAAAAAAATCTTCAAAGAAAAACTCAAAAAAGAGTACAAAGACTAATGGTCAGTCTTAGTTAAATGTTCGTTTTTTTCGGTTGGCAATCCGCTTGCGGTTGTCAATCCGAAAAAAAGACCGCGAACAAATAAGGAAGACTGACCACTATTGTAGCAAAAGCATATTCAAAAAAACGGTTTTGTCTTCCAACGTAAACCACGAAAAATACTCTTTGCCCTTTTCTTTCACAATGGCA
>JAAFJK010000185.1 GCA_013298105.1 Cytophagales bacterium | reverse complement strand
ATGTTCCAACAAATTTATAGTTATTTTTTTTCTATTCCAACACATATTCCACAAAAACACCATAGAAATTTTATAGTGTTTAACGTGGCTTCTATAGCTGGATTTTTAGCTCATTTTGCTTTTTTACTATTTTTTGTAGTTGAAGGAGTAATGCCACTTGCCATTTTTAATATTGGAAGCGTGTTATTATTTCTTTATACATTTTTTAAAAACAGAAAAGACTTTAGTCTATCGGTGTTATTGTTGAGTTATACTGAGGTCATAACACACGCCATTGTTTCTACAATTTATGTAGGCATAGGCGCAGGATTTTACTATTATCTTTTTGTTTTATTTTCTATGGGCTTTTTGACTTCCTACAAAATACAAGCCTTCCTATTTATGATAGCAAGCATTTTTGCTGCCATTTTTTCTGTATGGTATTCACACCATTATTTGCCATTATTTGCGATTCATTACACTTTTGTAGAGTATATTAACTTGATAACTGCGAGTGCCATTGTAGTAGCTATTGGTTATTATAACAGCTATGTTGCAACAAAAGTAGAAAACAGTTTATTAGAAGTAAACGAAAACTTGAATCAGCAAAAACACGAGTTAGAGGTACAAAGTAAACTTATCAACTACCAAAAATTGCAACTCGAAACGTCTTACCAAAACGTTCAAGACAGTATTCGTTATGCCAAAAAAATACAAAATGCCTTGTTGCCATTAGATAAACAGCTATCAAATATTTTTAAAGATGAGTATTTTGTTTATTATTTGCCAAGAGATATTGTATCAGGAGATTTTTATTGGGTACACCAAACAAAAGATATTACTTTGTTAGCCGTAGCAGACTGCACAGGTCATGGTGTTTCTGGTGCTATGCTTACTATTATTGGTCAAAAAACACTTGAAGGAATTGTTTTAGAGAAAGGTTTAACCCAACCGTCCCTTATTCTTGACAAACTGCATAAAAGCATTTACAACTTTTTGAAACAAGAGAACGGTAATGGACGTGATGGTATGGATATTGGTATTTGTGCTATTGACCACAAAGCCCAAAAACTATATTTTTCAGGCGCAAAGCATAGTTTATATTATGTACAAGCCAATAAGTTAGAGGTTATCAAAGGCGATGTATTAGCTATAGGTGGTGAAAGAGTAGCTAAAAATTTGCATAAAAATTTTACCAATTATGAAATAGACCTTAACCAACCTACGCAGATTTATTTGTTTACAGACGGTTATCAAGACCAAATAGGAAATGATGATAAAAGATTTATGTCCAAACAATTAGTAAATTTACTCACAAACATACATACATTACCAATTAAAGAGCAACTTCAAACCCTTGAACAAACTTTTGTGCAATGGAAAGGTTCAAAAAAACAGGTTGATGATGTTTTGGGAATTAGCATAAAAATTTAGTTTTACTTCCCCCACTGGCGCGAGCCTCTTGGCTCGTGCCTAAATAGCTACAAGCCTGTGGCTTGTTTGTTGCAAAGCAACAAAATGCCGAGTTAAATCGTACTAAAGCCAATACAAAAAACAAAATAGGTATTTTGATTTTGTGCTAAAAAAATGTAATTTCATATTGGTTTTAGTTCGGTTGTTTGCCTACGGCAGAGGTTCCACAGGCTTCAGTTACTTAGGCACGAGCCAAGAGGCTCGCGCCAGTGGGGGCAAAACTGTAGAACAGGCTTCCAGCCTGTTTATGACTTGAAAACGACAGGCTGGAAGCCTGTGCTACAGCCTGTTCCCTAATAACTTTCTAAGAGCCAGATATATAAAACATACATTCTATCTTTTTAGCACGCGGATAACGCTGATTTTCAGGTTTAAAACTGGTGTGTTGATTTTGGTCTAAAAAGGCTATTTTTCATAGTTACTTGTTTTATGTAAAAATAATAGGACTGTGGCAATGTATCGCAAACATTCTTGTTTGCGTGCCGAATAATTTTTAAGCTCACAATCGCCTACGGCGCACAAACGAGCCGTTTGTGATACATTTTCCTTTTCAAAAGTTTAAAAACTTCCTATTTGGTGCGGTAGCCCTGTTTAATGTTAAATATTCCTTATCTTTGCAGTATGATAACCCGCGATATACTTTGGAAAGGCATCATAGAAGACTTATTTGATGACTTTTTGCGTTATTTCTTTCCTGACTTTTCCAAAAAAGTGAATTTTAGGAAAAAATTTGAGTTCTTGGATAAAGAACTTGACGCACTCATGCCTGAAGCGGAGGCAGGCAAGAGATATGCTGATAAACTCGTAAAGGTATTCACAAAAAAAGGGAAGGCGCACTTTATATTGCTTCATGTCGAAGTGCAAGGCTATAAAGACCTCATTTTTGCGAAGCGAATGTACACCTATTTTTATAGGATTATGGATAGATGGCAGGCAGATGTTACGGCTTTGGCACTTTATACAGATGACGATAAAAACTACTTGCCTACTGAATACGTTTATGAATTTGAAGGTACAAAAAATGTGTACAGTTTCAACACTTTCAAACTCCTGCACAAAACAGCGCAGGAATTAGAAATGCCCAATAACCCCTTCAGTATTGTGATGAAAGTAGCCCACAAAGCACTCCAAAAACAACTCCTCACTGATGCTGAACAACTTATTTGGAAGACTGAACTTGTACGCGAACTGTATCAAGCAGGTTATTTGAAGCCCAAAATACGCAATATTTTGAATTTTATTCGTTATTATGTCAGTTTTGAATCAGAGCAAAGCATCAAAAAATTAGAAACTCAAATCCAACCCATCACCAAACCACGTACTCCCATGGGAATAGAAGAAGCTATCTTAACTGAAATCAAAAGAATTGGCTTAGCAGAAGGCTTAGCAGAAGGCTTAGCAGAAGGCTTAGCAAAAGGTAAAGCCGAAGGTAAAACTGACGGCAAAAAAGAAGATGTCTTTGGTATGTTTGCTGAAGGCTTGTCTATAGATGCCATAGTTCGCATCACAAAACTGCCCCTTGCTACGATACAAGCGTGGCAAAAAGAAATCCAAAGCTAAAATCCAAAACTGAACTCCCAACCTTGTCTATGTAGGCAAGGTTTTTTTAAGACATTTGACTTGTGCCTACATAACTATGTCCCAAATTATTTTTTAAGCCTTGCCAACTAAATTATGGGGTTACGACTTTTTATGCCGTTGTTTGTATCCTGTAAATGGTTTGTCAGAATATGGTATTTTTTTTGCTCAATAGGATAAGGTTTTAAACCTTGTGGAGGTGGCAGAATAGGCAACAGGCTAAAGCCTGTTGGT
>JAAFJK010000506.1 GCA_013298105.1 Cytophagales bacterium | reverse complement strand
CTCAAGATAAAGCAAAAAGTATCTATGTCTTTCCGTACCTTGCAAGGTGCAAAAATCTATGCCCGCATACAAGGCACAATCAACACTATAAAGAAACATAAAATGAACTTGTTTCAAACTATCAAAGACGTAAAGCTCAAAAAAAACATCTCTTTTACCCTACCCACTAAATAGTTACATAAAATGATAATTTGTAGCACAGACATCTTGCCTGTGGCATCACATAGGCATATAGGCAAGATGCCCCCGCTATATTCTAAATTCGCACTTTATTTTTTACTCGTTCCTTATTGCGGAGGCAAAACTGTAGAACAGGCTTCCAGCCTGTTTATGACTTGAAAACGACAGGCTGGAAGCCTGTGCTACAGCCTGTTCTGTAATAACTTTTTAAGAACCACTTTTGAAGAATCAAAAATATTTGGTTCTTAAAAAGTTATTGCGAGTGTTTGATTTTTAGAGAGTTTCAACCCTTCGGGTGTCTAAACTAACTAACTCATTTTGAGTTAGTTAGTTTAGACACCCGAAGGGTTGAAGCAACATGACTTACTTTCACAATGCCTCCTATTTCAAATTCCGCAATAACTTTCAAAAAACCGATAAAAATTGTCAGAGAAGCAATATTTTTGGTTCTTCAAAAGCTATTGCGGATTCAAAACTGTAGTTTCAAATGATGAACAGGCTGGAAGCCTGTTCTACAGAATATTGCGGATTCAAAACTGTAGTTTCAAATGATGAACAGGCTGGAAGCCTGTTCTACAGAATATTGCGGATGCAAAACTGTAGTTTCAAATGATGAACAGGCTGGAAGCCTGTTCTACAGAATATTCCGTAATAATCTTTGAAGAACCATATTTTTTTAATTAGATTTTATGCTCTTTTGACAGCCCTGAAGCACATGAAGGCAGGAAAGTCATTCAGTTCTTTAAAGTGTTTGGGGTCTGCCACTGCAAATTCTTGGGTGGGTTTTGGTTCTAACAAGGTATCAATATAAAAACCATTTTCAGTAAAAGGCGACAGGCACGCCTGCAAAGGTCTGCGATAGCTATGTACTTCTATGGGTTGTCCAAAACCTTTCCAAACACATTGCACATTTTCAGTTTGAAAATAGGCGGTAGATTGAAAAAAATTAAAATCATTGAAGGGGTGTTCTATAGAAATAACCACTGCGCCCTTTGGTTTCAAAACCCTGTAAAACTCTTGGATTGTGTGTGTCCAATCTTCTATATAATGCAACGCCAATGCGCACAGCACTATATCACAAGAAGCATCAGCGACCTTGTCCAAAGATTCAGACAAATCATGCACAAAGAACTCTCCTTGTGTAGGATTTCTTTCACGCGCGAGCGTTACCATGTTTGGGCTGATGTCAAATCCTATCACAGTTGCCCCTTTTACCATAAGGATTTCAGCATATTTGCCTGGACCGCAAGCGGCATCAAGTATGACCTTGCCTGCCACTTCTGGCAATAATGTAAGCGTATTTGGTCTGTCATAATACGCATTGTGGGGCTTAATGTCTATCAATTCATGGTATCTTTGCGCCATTTTTTGATATGCCTGAAGGACAAAATCTTTTATCATGGCGCAAAAATATAAAAATTTCTTTATTTTAAACCTAAAACAGCCAAACGCGGGTTTGCGTTTGGCTGTTTTGGGTTTTGTCTGTTTTTATGACAAAGATTTGACATGAAATGTATAATTTTCCATGATGGCATTGGCAAGTAGGCTTTTGCAGGCTTTTTCTACTAAGTCGTGTGCCTCTTTTTCGGTAGGGGCTTCGAGCTGAATCGTGATATGCCTTCCTATGCGCACATCTGCGACTTGTGCCATACCAAGATTTGCCAAACCAAGTGTTACGGCTTTGCCTTGCGGGTCGAGTAGTTCGGGGCGTGGCATTACGTCAATTTCTGCAATAAAATTCATGTCTGATAGAGTGGGAATTATTTTTTATTTGGAGTCAAGAGAGGTCCATTCATATCTACTTTTCCTCTTACGAATCCGCGCACGTTGAGTGTGATACTGGGCGTTTCGGTATTAGATTTTACGGTTACGGTTTTGTCTTGTTTGCCGTCCTTGTTTGAGCTATCGAACTGAATGGCGATTTCGCCTGTGCCGTTGGGTTCTATGGGCGCTTTCGAGTAATCTGGTACAGTACAACCGCAAGAAGCCTGTGCGTTTTCTATGACTAAGGGCGCGTTGCCTGTATTTTTGAATTTGAACTTATAGTTTACTTTTTCTCCAGCGCGGATTTCGCCAAAGTTGAACTCGGTCGTTTCGAAAGCTATGGCAGCTTTTTCATCTCCTGTGTTGTCTTTTTTAGTGTTTGCCGCACTTTTTTCTTCGTTTTTTACAGGGATTATTTTAGCTTCTTTTTCTGTACCTTGTGCGGTATCGCGTTGGGTAGTTTCGGGGGCAGTATTGCAGGCAGTAAAGCCTACCAAAAGGGCTAAGCTGAGGGATTGGATAAATTTGGAGTGTAACATAGTTTTAAGCGGGTTTTTTCTTCATATTTTTTTGGATACGTGCGATGTCATCTTGAAGTTTGCGGGCTTCGAGTTGGGTTTTGGTAACGTTGGCTTCGCCTTGCGACTTTGCCTCGTTTACAAGTTCTTCGCGCTTAGTGATGAGGGCTTGAAAAGAATCTCTCAAACGTGAGAATTGATAGCTGATGCGGTCGCGTATGTTTGAGCCTTCAGAGGGTGCAAAAAGTAGGGTGGCTACAGAGCCGACTACTGCGCCTGTTACAAATCCTGCTATGAAATTATTGGTCTTGTTCATATTTGGCGAATGTTTGGATTAAAGGATATGCAAAGGTAGTTATTTTTTTTATACTTTGTAATTTTCTCTGTTTTTTAAATTATTTTTGCACTGAAAATTCCTTTATACCACATGAAAAACATTATTTACTGCCTCTTTGTTTATTTTTTTTGCACCTTGCCTGCGTGGGCGCAAACAGACACCACGTCTTTTGAGGGTAGTCTGACTGATGATGCTAAAGGGGTAGCTACCTTTGACTTACAAGGCTGTATCCGATATGCACTCGACAATAGCGAAATTATCAAAAAAGCACAATACCAAAACGACATTGCCAAAGCTGAACTTGGCGAGCGGCTGGCGGCTGGATTGCCCAAAGTGAGCTTTGAGGCAAGTGTACTAAACAATTTGCGTATCCCGCGTGTATTTTTGCCTGATGGGACGCTTTTTGGACTGCCTCCTGGACCTGCGGCGGTTACGTTTCAGACGCAGTTTTCGGGCAATGCCAATTTACAAGTAAACCAACTTATTTTTGATTTTTCGTACTTGCTTGGGGTGAAAGCGGCACGTGCTTATACGGAGCTGACTATACAACAAGCGGGACTTTCGAAGCATGAAATAGCCGAGCGCGTTACCAAAGCCTATTACGGGGTACTTATCAATCAAGAACGCATCTATCTTGCACAACTCAATGTGGTGCGTCTTGACTCTATCTTAAAAGATGCTAAAACCCTCAATGCCAATGGCTTGGTAGAAAAAATAGATGTGCTACGTGCGGAAGTAGCTTTGACTAATATGCGCACAGAAGCCCAGAAATTGGAGCAGTTGCAAGAACTTAGCCTTCAGCTTCTGAAGTTTCAGATGGGAATGCCTGTCCGCGATGTACTGACGGTGCAGGGAAGTCTGCGCGATATTATGCCCAATCTTGAGGAAGACATCAACACGCCCTTAGAGAAAAGTAAGCGCACTGAGTTTGCCATTTTGCAAATGAACCGCACACTACAAGAAATCAATGCCCGCTACACAAAATCGCTGTACTATCCGCGCCTGTATGGTTTTGGAAGTTTGGGAGCAAATACAGGGCAGAACCAGTTTCGAGAACTGTGGAGATTCAATGACAGATGGTTCAGAAATGCCAGCGTGGGGCTGAATTTGCAATGGAATATTTTTGATGGATTCAGGCGCAAACATTCTTTACAAAAAATCCGAATCGAGGTGCTAAAAATCAAAGAAGACGAAAAAATGCTTATCAAAAGCATTGACTTTGACATAGAAAGAGCCAAAACAAGTCTGAAAAGCGGTTTGCAAGACCTCGAAATCCAAAAAAGAAATATTGCACTTGCACAAGAAGTAGTGGGTTTGGCAAATGTAAAATACAAGGGAGGCACAGGCACAAGCCTTGAGTTCATCAATGCACAAGCGGCATACAAAGAAGCTGAAAACAATTACTATACTTCACTCTATAACGCGCTGTTGAGCAAAATAGATTTGCAAAAGGCGTTGGGTATATT
>JAAFJK010000458.1 GCA_013298105.1 Cytophagales bacterium | reverse complement strand
ATCCAACAAACTTGCCAAGCACAAGGCGCAGGCTACATCATAGCCTCTTTGGGTTACGACTATCCACTCATATTTGACAAAGTACTGACCTTATAAAGCCCTTCTCCAATTTTGAGAGGAGTGGGGGAGAGGTTAATCCTTCATAAACTCAAAACGCACTTTCGTATAGTCAAAAGCCTGTTTCATAAAGTCTTTCCCCTTATTTAATAGCATAATCTTAACTTTGCCCTATGTTTATGTTTAAGCACTTAGACCAATTAGAAAATATGGACGAAGAATAAGAATTTATGCAACTCATTTGTGGAATATTATTTTCCTTAGCACTTTTAATCTGTCAATTTGAAGCAAAAAACATCACTTTTTCACTCAAAAACGACAGTGAAGCAGTCATTACCCTGCACACAGGCAAAAACACCATAACCATACAGGCAAATGCCTCTTACAAATTTACAAAAGAAATTGGCACACAGATCTTTTTGGTAGAATTTGGGGAGAAAACACGCCTGTTACTTACAGTCAAAGAAGAACTTGAAGGCGAAAAAATCAATTTTTTAGAGCTTCTCCGCAAAGAGTGATTTGGTAATTTGCCTTTTTTTAACTATTTTTAGCACATGAAAGTGCTACAAAAATCCATTTTACTCCAAATACTTACCCTACCTATAGGCGTAGGACTGTTTATCTGGTTGTTGGGTAGGCAAGATTGGCACGAAATATCCCAACAATTTCAGTCCATTAACTTTTGGTGGGGCATACCCATTTTGGGCGTTACAATCACGAACTATATCGCAAGGGCATTACGTTGGCAATTACTCTTGCCCAATTATAGCTTTGCTACTGTTTTACGTGCTTTGTTGATTGGTTATTGGGTAAATTTGGCATTGCCTCGCATGGGAGAAGTTGCGCGTGTTTGGGCATTACAAAAAAATAAAACGTTCCTGTGGGAAGGTTTAGGAACAGTAGTCATAGAGCGTATATTGGATTTGCTATGTTTGGGGGCAATAATAGCTTTATTTTTGGCTACCTACGACTTTCATCTATATTTTACCTTGCCTGCCCTACTAAAAAACGGCTGGATAATCACACTGATAATATTTGCAGGTTTGACATTGACATACATACTTTATCAATGGCTACAAAAAACTTCCCTCACTTGGCTAAAAGACCTACAAAAAGGTCTGTCGAGCCTCTGGGCGGTACGTAGGCAAGGGCATTTGTGGGCATACACTTTTTTAATTTGGTGGACTTATCTTGCCATGAGTTATTATTGGTTTTTTGCCTTGCCCGCCACCACGCATTTGGGCTGGAATGTAGCCTTCGCTATGGTTGCACTTGGTACATTAAGCAGGATTTTACCTTTGCAGGCAAACAGTGCAGGTGCGTACCACAATCTTGTGGTTATGGCATTGACACTTTTTGGCGTGGCGGAATCGCCTGCTTTTGCGCTTACCTTTTTGATACACACCTCACAACTGTTATTTACTATTTTGGTAGGCGGAATTTGTTGGATTTGGCTTAGTTTCACAAAATAACTTTTTTCCATTTTTTTCGTATATTGCAGAAACAAATTCCCTTCAATAATATGCAAATAATTCGAAACTTTTGGATAACCTGCTTATTCGTAAGCATGGCATCAAGTTGCCAACTCACAGGCAACGAAGACACAAAACCTAACGAACAGCCTGCTACAGGCAATATTGACAAGGTAAAACTGCTCCAGTTAGTCAATAACTTGCGTCAGCAAGGTTGTACTTGTGGTACTACAGCTATGCCAGCTGTTTCCGCCATAGCGTGGCATGACCTCTTAGAAAAAGCCGCCAAAGGACATAGCCAAGATATGTACGACAAAAAATATTTTTCGCACACATCACAAGACGGTAGAACCATGTCCCAGCGCATTACCAATGCAGGTTATGTCTGGACATTTTGCGGAGAGAATATTGCGCAAGGTTATGCCAATGAAACCGCAGTAATAGAAGGCTGGAAAAATAGTGAAGGACATTGTAAAAATATCATGAAGGCAGAGTTCAAAGAAATGGGCGTAGGCAAGGTGGGGGACTATTGGACACAAGTTTTTGGTACACGATAAACAACTTGCCTACCATTTTTTTCCGTTGGCAATCCGCTCGCGGTTGTCAATCCGAAGTTTTTGGTACACGATAAACAACTTGCCTACCATTTATTTTGGCTGTCAATCCGCTCGCGGTTGTCAATCCGCAAAAAAGACCGCGAACCGTTTTTTTCGGTTGGCAATCCGCTCGCGGTTGTCAATCCAAAAAAAAGACCGCGAACCGTTTTTTTCGGTTGGCAATCCGCTCGCGGTTGTCAATCCGCGAAAAAACGGTTCGTGGTCTTTTTTAGGCTGTTATTTTTTGGTTTTCTCAAGAAAAAAGCTATCTTTGCAAAACAACCAAAGGTTTATGACAGGCGGTTTAGGATTTTAGATTTGTAGCTAAATTTTTTAAATCAAACCACATAAATCTTAAAAAAATATTTTTTATGTCCAATATCCAAATTACCCTCCCTGATGGCAGTGTTCGTGAATTTCCACAGGGTACTACAGGCTTGCAAATAGCCCAAAGCATCAGCGAAGGACTGATGCGCAATGTCTTAGCCGCCAAAGTCAATGGCGAAGTCATCGATGCCACACGCGCCATCATACAAGATGCACAAGTACAGCTGCTTACTTGGAAAGACACAGAAGGCAAAGCAACTTTTTGGCACAGCTCCGCACACCTTTTGGCAGAAGCCATCGAAGCCATCTATCCCAATACCAAGTTCGGCATAGGACCCGCCATCGAAAATGGTTTCTACTATGACATTGAATTGCCGGAAGGGAAGCTACTGTCTCAAAACGATTTCGAAGAAATTGAGAAAAAAATGCTCGAACTTGCACGCTTAAAAAGCGAATATAAGCGCACAGAGGTAAGCAAAGCAGACGCTTTGCGCTATTTTACTGAAAAAGGGGACGAATACAAACTCGAGCTCCTCGAAGGTTTGGCAGATGGAAGCATCACTTTCTATCAACAAGGCAACTTCACAGACCTTTGTCGCGGTCCTCATATCCCAAATACAGGCTTCATCAAAGCTATAAAACTCATGAATGTCGCAGGCGCGTATTGGCGCGGAGATGTTTCGCGCAAGCAACTTACACGCATTTATGCCATTACGTTCCCTCAAGACAAAGAACTCAAAGAATACCTAACACTCCTTGAAGAAGCCAAAAAACGTGACCACCGCAAACTTGGCAAAGAACTTGAACTCTTTACTTTCTCTGAAAATGTAGGCATGGGTTTACCCCTTTGGTTGCCCAAAGGAACACTTTTGCGTGAAAGATTAGAGCAGTTCTTGCGCAAAGCACAAATAAAATCAGGCTACTCGCCTGTCGTAACACCACACATTGGGAGCAAAAAATTGTACGAAATTTCAGGACACTGGGAAAAATATGGCGCGGATAGTTTCCAACCTATCAAAACCCCCGAAGAAGGCGAGGAGTTTTTGCTAAAACCCATGAACTGCCCACACCATTGCGAAATCTACAAATCAAAACCACGTTCTTACAAAGAATTGCCCATTCGTTTTGCCGAGTTCGGCACAGTTTATCGCTACGAACAGAGTGGAGAATTGCATGGTTTGACAAGAGTGCGCGGGTTTACCCAAGATGATGCACACATATTCTGTCGTCCTGACCAAGTAAAAGACGAATTTGGAAAAGTCATTGATTTAGTATTGTATGTTTTCAAATCATTGGGCTTTACAGAATACACAGCACAGGTATCGATTCGTGATAAATCCAACCAAACCAAATACTTAGGCGACCCTGCCGATTGGGAAAAAGCAGAAAAGGGCATCGAGGAAGTTGCCATCGAAAAAGGCTTGAATATCGTGGTAGAAGAAGGCGAAGCCGCATTTTATGGACCTAAACTGGATTTTATGGTAAAAGATGCACTTGGTAGAAAGTGGCAACTCGGCACTGTACAAGTAGATTATCAACTACCTAAGCGTTTTGAACTTGAATACATTGGTTCAGACAATCAGCGTCATTGCCCTGTAATGATACATCGCGCCCCGTTTGGTTCTATGGAACGCTTCATTGCAGTTTTGACAGAACATTGCGCAGGCAATTTCCCGCTTTGGCTTGCTCCCGAACAGGTAGCTATCTTACCTATTTCTGAAAAATTCCACGATTATGCGCAAGAAGTGCAAGCTATACTCGAAGAACGTGACATCAGAGGCTACATCGACGAACGTAGCGAAAAGGTACAGCGCAAAATCCGTGATGCAGAAGTAAAGAAAATCCCCTTCATGCTCATCATAGGCGAGAAAGAACAAACGGATAAAACAGTTTCTATCCGCAAACATGGCGAAGGTGCAGATGAAGGTAGTATAGACTTACCTACTTTTATCAGTCGCTTCGAGGCAGAAGCTAAACTATAGCTATAGTATATAAGCAATAATCCAAATACCAATTTATTTCCTTCTATGGGAATTTTGGTGGTGGGGCAGACCTGTGTGTCTGCCCTATTTCATGCAGACATTTTAGGTAGAAATAAACGTTTCCGTTACCTATATACTTTTTAATATGAAATTTATCACAGAAACATCTATTTTCAGATAAATAATTAAGGATATTCGAAAGTTATTGCGGAATATTCTGTAGAACAGGCTTCCAGCTTGTTCTACAGTTTTGCCTCTGCAACAACTTCCTAAGAATCATAATTGATATTTGGATTATTGCTTTC
>JAAFJK010000084.1:6482-6877 GCA_013298105.1 Cytophagales bacterium | reverse complement strand
TGTCGCAAAACAGTTTGTATTTTCAACTTGCCTGCGTACCGCGAGCATATCGAGTGGCGGTACTGCAAGCACAGGGAGGCGCGTTTGGGCTAAAGTGGAAGCACGAAAATGACTCCCTAAGCTATAAGGTGTTCCCCCATAACTCACTTGCGCCTTGCCTGCCCCCGAAAGCAGGAGGCAAAGGCAAAACACAATATATAAAGTTGTTTGTGGGACACAAACAACGGCTAAAAAATATTTTTTAATCATTTTCTTAGTGATTTGGTCTTTTTTTCAGATGGGCAACCGAAAAAACTTAATCCATTTCTTCTAAAAGTGTACGAAATGCCATGATTTTCTCGCCATATTTGGCTTCGGTTTTGGCGCGAAGTGCGGGGGCGTGGTCTTGGGCATAT
>JAAFJK010000084.1:0-6472 GCA_013298105.1 Cytophagales bacterium | reverse complement strand
AATAGGATAGGGTTTAAAACCCTATCCTATTGAGCAAAAAAGGCGTTTCTTAAATTACTAACTTGCTCAAAAAATGCTTCTCCACAAAAATTGTCAGACAACCTTTTTCAGATGGGCAACCGAAAAAACTTAATCCATTTCTTCTAAAAGTGTACGAAATGCCATGATTTTCTCGCCATATTTGGCTTCGGTTTTGGCGCGAAGTGCGGGGGCGTGGTCTTGGGCATATTGCAAAAACTTCTCAATGCTTTCGAGGGTGTATTGGATAGCATACGTGCCTCCCTCCTCTTTTTGTGCATCTTCGAGCGCACCTATGACGCGCAAAAATTTGTGTCCTTCAAAAAGCCCTGTCTGCAATACTTCAGGTATATGTACGGTGCGCATCCAAGTAAGCCATTCGGCTTTGATAGATTCTTCTACAGAGCAAGTTACGTTGTAAATGATTTTGGGCATACATCAACTTTTTTTGCAAATATAAAAAAAATCTGAAAAAAAATATGTTGTACGAGAATTTTTATAGTCTAAGGAACGAGTAAAAAATAACTTGGACATTTTACTAATCTTTTGCGCTTATACTTCGTTGCAATAATCATTACAAAACAGTATCTCATTGTTTGCGCGCTTCTATTGCGCCTTGTCTAAGCACAAAATATCACGTAAAATCCTGACCATCTTATTTTCTACTCGTTCCTAAGCCTGAATCTTAAAAATTGTTAAACGTAGCCGTATATACCAAAAAAGATTTAATTTTGCCGAGCTATGAAAAAATTGGATTGGTACATACTCCGCAAATTCTTAAGTACTTTTGCATTCACAGTATTTATACTTGTGGCGGTGCTTATCGTGATAGATATAACCGAAAAAATCGAAAACTTTCGAAACCCTGCCCTCACCTACAGGCGCATCATCATGGAGTATTACGTGAATTTTATCCCCTCACTGATAATCATGCTCAGTCCGCTCATGGTTTTTATAGCCACTGTTTTTGTTACTTCGCGCCTTGCTACCCATACAGAGATAGTCGCTATGCTGAGTTCGGGCATGAGCCTTTGGCGCATTATGCGCCCTTACTTGATAGGCGCAACTTTGATAGCGGGTTTTATATTCGTATTCAAGGGTTGGATAATACCTCAAGCCGATAAGATTCGCCACAATTTTGAAGATAATTTTGTGCGTAGTAAGTTCTATTTCAAGCAGTTAAACTTTCATACGCGCCTCTCCCCCACACTTTACGGCTACCTCGAACGATATGACAATACCATCAATACAGGCTACAAGTTTTCGCTTGAACGCATCGAGGGCTTGGAACTGAAAGAAAAACTCGAGAGTTCGCGCATCATCTGGGACAGTCTTCGCCACAAATGGAAACTGGATAACTTCAAGGTGCGTGTACTCGAGGTAGGCAAGGAAAAAATCAGCTACTTTCCTGCCCGTGATACAGTCCTCTCTATGCTTCCCAAAGATTTTGAGAGCAGACACGAATACCACCAAAGACTTAGCAATACCGAACTTGATGCGTATATCAAAGAACAAAAACTACGCGGAGGCGATGGCATCGAGCGATTCATAGTAGAAAAGTACGAGCGCGTGGCATATCCTTTTTGTATCATTATTTTGACAGCTATGGGTGTGATACTTTCCTCCCGAAAGTCAAGAGGTGGTACAGGTTTTCAGATGGCACTTGGGTTTGTGTTGGCGTTTGTGTATATCGCGCTGGTGGTAGTGAGCAGAGGCTTTGCCGAGAAGGGGGGCTTGCCTGCCCAATTAGCAGTATGGCTACCGAATATACTGTTCGCAAGTTTGGGAATATTTATGTATTTCAAAGTACCAAAGTAGGCGTGGGGGTGTTATTTAGTTAGGAATAACTCGAAATTAAACCCAAAAATATCACTCTACATGACAATTTTATAAATCGCTGAAAATGAATAAATATTAGCCCCCAGCCCCAAAGGGGAGTTTTTGTGTAAGTTTGTATTTAAACTTGCCTACCAAAACACTAAAATAGGCGAAAATTGGAGATAATTCTCCCCTTTGGGGCAGGGGGCTAAATAATTACAATAAAATTTGATAATACAACAGTTTCCGTAGGTTTTACCTACGGAAGCCGAAAATTAACACACATATTTCATAAACCATTTATTTTCAACACATTAAAAATTGTCATGTAGAGTGCTTATAGATTTTATTTTTTACTGGAAAATCCTACTTATAAAAAATCCACTTTGCCAATTCCTTGTAGTTTACTTTTTTGCCATACATGAGTATGCCCACACGATAGATGCGTGCCGCCAGCCAAACCATAGCAATAAAACCCAGAAATAAACTTACCATCGAAAGTCCAAGTTGCCACGCAGGTACGCCAAAAGGATAGCGTATCAGCATCGTTACGGGGGAAGTAAGCGGAAAAATAGACATCCAAAACGCTACCACGCCATCAGGCTCGCGCGTGATGATGCTCGAGAGTGCCATAGCCATGATGAGCGGAATCGTGATAGGCATCACAAATTGTTGCATCTCTGATTCATTATCTACAGCAGATGCCGCCGCCGCAAAAAGCGAAGCATACATCAAATAGCCAAACACAAAATAAAACAAAAACACCAAAATATAGGCAGGCATATTCACTTGACTGAGCATGACGCTTATCTCGCTTTTTTCTGTAACTGTTTGGGTGGTTTTATCTATCATTTTTTGTGCATCTTCGTTGGTGTTGATGGCTTTTTGGACTTCTTTGGGGTTCATACCTTGCATAAAAAGAGGCGTTACAAAATTCACAATCGCCAAAGTAAGCAAAATCCAAAGCACAAACTGCGTTACACCTACCAAACCAACGCCCAAAATTTTGCCCATCATGAGCTGAAAAGGCTTTACGGTAGAGATGATGACTTCTATGATACGGCTTGTTTTTTCTTCTACTACGCCCCGCATTACCTGTGAGCCGTACAAGAAAATGGCAAAATAAATAATCATACCGCCCATGATACCAAACATAAACAGTCCGCCAGAGCTACTTTTTTCGCCACTTGCTTTGAATGTCTCGAGGCTGATGTCGGCTTTGATTTTATTGAGGTCTTCTTGTTTGATGCCTGCAAGTTGCATCTTGTGTTTTTCTATAGCCAGCTCTATGGTACGGTTGATTTGCGACTCTACCTCCATGCTGATGCCTTTTTCAGAATGTAGTTCTATGCCTTTGGGTTTCTCCCAATCAAGCACAGGAATATACACAAGTCCATAGTAGTTGCCTTCTGCCAATATTTTTTTGGCTTTTGTGAGGTCTTCAGCAGGCGCAGGCGCGTATTTCATTTTTCTGTTTTTTGCCTTTTCAAGATGCTCCATGAGCTTACCTGTCTTGTCCAATACCATGACTGTTTTTTCTCCCTCAAGTCCTACCGCCAAAATGATAGGCAAGGTAAATAACGCCGCAAAAAGAACAGGCGTGAGAAAAGTCATGAGCAAAAAAGTACGCTTGCGCACGCGCGTGAGGTATTCACGCTGAAGAATGATAAGAATTTTATTCATGGTTGTAAGCGAGTGGAGTGGTCGAGGGATTCTGTAGGTTGAATTGGTCTGTGATGGGCGTATTAGTAACGAGCGATATAAAAATATCGTTGATGGTGGGGAGTTTTTCCTCAAAACGCAGGATTTGAACTTGTGGAAGTAACTCCTCCAGCATCATATTGGCAGTTACCGATGGATTTGCTTTAATCAAAGTCATGAAAGTGCCGTTGTGTTGTACTTTTTCTTGCAAAACAGAGAACACCTTGCCTGCCTTGATAGGCTCGGAGGCTTTATATTCTACTACAAAAGTATCGGTTTGGTATTTTTTCTTGATTTGGCTGGTTTCGCCATCAAGGATTTTTTGAGAAAGGTTGATAAGCGCGAGGTGGTCGCACATTTCCTCTACCGACTCCATGCGGTGTGTAGAGAATATAATGGTCGTGCCATTGCGCTTTAGTTCGAGGATTTCGTTTTTAATCAAATTTGCATTCACAGGGTCAAAACCTGAAAACGGTTCATCAAGTATCAGCAAAGACGGCTTGTGCAAAACGGTAGAAAGAAATTGCACCTTTTGTTGCATACCTTTGGAGAGGTCTTGTATGGTTTTGTTCCACCATGCTTTGATTTCAAACTTCTCGAACCAATATTTGAGCCTTTCCATCGCTTGAGCGTGCGAAAGTCCTTTGAGTTTGGCAAGATAAAGTAGCTGTTCGCCCACTTTCATTTTTTTATAAAGCCCGCGTTCTTCGGGCATATAGCCTATCTGATGTACGTGGTCTGGAGTCATGGCAGTGCCTCCAAAGAAAATCTCTCCGCTATCTTTGGCTATGATTTGGGTAATGATGCGGATAAGGGTGGACTTGCCTGCCCCATTCGGACCAAGCAATCCAAAGACTACGCCTTGCGGAACTTTGAGGCTTACGTCTTGCAGGGCTTGGTGGGTAGCATAACGCTTGCTTATGCCTACTACTTCCAATAAATCTTTCATGAGGTTTGCTTATATTAGCTCCTTGCCTACCGAGTGGGCAGGCAAGGGACAGTTGAATGATAACTGATAGTTAGTAGGTAAGGCGCGGGTTTTGTTACATTTTTTGCTATGCAGTCTGCGTTTTTAATTTTGAGAACTATGGGGGGGATTTTTTTTGTACGTTACCCATGATTTTAGTTACAGGCAACCCAAATAGGTTAAGAAAATATTATTTTTACATAAAAAAACCAAATAAAACACCAACATAATACATTTTACTATATTTTTGCCCTTCCATGACAAAGGTAAAAGAACTGTTTTATGTACTTGCACAAAATAAAGCCAATAAGACCGCCACGTGGCGGGTTATGTTTGGCTTTATGGGGCTTTTATTGGCATTTTTGATTACTTTGAAGGTCTTGATACTCTCTTTCAAGTTCTTGAATGCAGAAGTAGTATCGCAAGTCATGGTAGCAAGTACCAATCCTTTTTTATGTCTTTTTATTGGACTGTTATCTACGGCACTTTTGCATAGTAGTTCTACCATTACGGCTATGACTATAGCTATAGTGGCTTCGGGTACTATTACCCCTACAAGTGCTGTGTATATGATTATGGGCGCGAATATAGGTACGACCATCACCGCGACTATCATAGCACTCGGACACGCTACCCGCAAAAAAGAATTTCGCAAGGCAATCTCCGCCTCGATGTCGCATCATTTGTTCAATGTATTTTCGGTCATTATCTTTTTTCCGTTAGAGTATTCTACAGGTTTTTTGACGCATATTTCCCAAAATACAGCCGCGTGGTTCATGCAAAATATATCCATGAACATGGGTTATATTTTTAGTCCTGTAGATGATTTGCTGATACCTATAGCGTCTTGGGTGCTGTATGTCTTAGGCAATCAAGCACTTTTTGGAATAGGTGTAGCTGTTCTTTTGTTATTTTATATCCTTCGAGCTACCACCCAACTTTTTGAGCAAGTCTGGCACAATATCCACGAAAGCCCCTTACAAATCTACCTTTTTCATTCGCCTGTGCAGGCGTTGGTATTGGGTACTATCATCACAGCACTTCTACAATCAAGTACAGTTGTTACGTCATTGATAGTGCCTATAGTAGCCGCAAATAAAGTATCTATCAAGCGTGTTTTTCCGTTTATTTTGGGGGCAAATTTGGGGACTACTTTCAAGTCTATCATTGTGGGCAGTTCAGCCAGCCACGAAGCCGCGCTGAGTGTAGCTTTTATGCACTTTTACCTGAATCTGTTTGGGATACTTCTATTTTTCCCCTTGCCTGCCCTGCGTAGGATACCTGTCATGCTTGCCCGCAAAATAGGCAAACTTACCCTGAAGCGCAGAGCATTTGGATTTGTGTATATCCTGTTGATTTTCTTTGTCTTGCCGTTTTTGTTGATTTTATTTTCTCAACAATCTATCAAAATACGCCAATATACATGGGCGCAAGAAAAAAACAAATTGTTTTTTTATAAGCAAACCACTACACAAGAAGGCGATAAATTGCCTGCCTTGCCTACCGAGATACGCTTGGGGAGCTTGGGGAAAAATATTTGGCTTGAGGAAGACGTTTTTCATTTGCAGGCTTCTTCGCCTTGTTATACGCGCCTTGCCTCCCCTACAGAGGTTTATACGATATGTTTGGAAGACACGATTTTGAAATATCCTTTGGGCTACACCTCCAAAGCCGACAAATGCTATAAGTTCAGCAAACGGCAGGTAGGCAAGGCAGAAGCAAATATTTATTATTATTATTTCTCTGCCAAAGAAGGCTACTTAGTCAGTCGCAAAATAGCCACACCCGCAGGCAAGGTCATTTTTCAGGAAGAGTTGATAAATGTGTTGGAGAAATAAGCTAAGGAACGAGTAAAAAATAACTTGGACATTTTTGCTTATCTTTTACGCTTATACTTCGTTGCAATATTCATTACAAAACACCGCTTTGCGCTTCTATTGCGCCTTGTCTAAACACAAAATATCGTAC
>JAAFJK010000005.1 GCA_013298105.1 Cytophagales bacterium | reverse complement strand
CGAAGGTAAGGGCTGAAATGCTCTGCTGGAGCGTATGGGGCGAAAGAATGGTAAGGTCTTGTCCCCCAAAATCTATCTCAAGGGCGGGACTTTTGCCCTTGCCTACTTCTCCTTGCAGGCTACCCTGTAGATTTATTTTGCCCTTAGTTTTGTAGCCTGCGAACTCCTCATAATAAGGCGTGGGCAAAAATGCTAATAGGTTTTGTAAATTTTCTTCCTTGCCTCTGAACTTTAAATCTATGCGGGCGGCTTCGTTTGAGAGGATAGTGCAGTTGCCGCGCAAGGCAAAATTGGCATCACGGATTTTTAGATTTGTTTCATTGAATTGCCACGTTTTGGTCTGTGGCGCGTAGGCAAGGTCTGCTGTAAGGCTTCCTTTTTGGATTTCCCAAGCTACTTTTTTTTGTGTAATGTATTGACATTTATCTATCGTTGCCTGTATCGTAAAGTGCTGTAAATCATTGACTTCTTTGAATATCAGGTCTATATTTCCCCATTCTATTAGCCCCATACCTTGCGTTTGGGTAGGCAAGGCGCGGGTGCGGAGTTGTATTTTCTTTAGGTGTATGCTTTCTAATTGCAGGCAGGTAAGTTGGCGTTTGTCAGAGGGAATTTTCCAGATTTGCCAAAAATCTATGGGCATATCGGCTTCTTCTACATAAATTTTGCGGATTTGGTACTTGCCTTCCCAGAGGCTCGACCAGTCGAGCGAAAAGTGTATTTTGCCTATCTGCGCGGTGGCGTGGGCAGGCAAGTCCATGTGTACCTGATAAAAACTGAGCGTAAGCTCGCCCCACTTATGCGTAAAGCCAAAGCCCGCCCATTTGTAGTGTATTTCGGCTTTGCAATACTGTTTCAAGGCTTCCTCTACCTTGCCTACCGCTACAGGCTTGTAGGCATATAGCCACGCAAAAACCACACCCACCAAAAGCGAGGCTACTATCAGCATAGTCCAAAAAAGTCGCAAAAGTAGTTTTCGCATAGTGAGCAAAAATAGCAAAGTATTTGCAAAACTACAAATGATTTCCGACTTTTGCATCATAAAAAAAAGCCTGCTCTAAAAGAGGAGGCTTTTTTACAAAAATTCTTCAACCAGCTATGCATTGAGTTTTTAATCTCTTTGTAAATAGTGCGAATAATGTACCAAAAATAAAAACAAAAATAAAGCGTTGATTTTCAATTATTTAAAACTAATTTTAAGCCAACAAATAGCCAATAAATTCCCAAAAACAACTTACTTTTTCCCAAAAAGAGAAAATGCAAACTACTCACCAAGAAATTTTAGCCAAAATAACCCCTCGAAGCCTTTTTCAAATCCTTGAGCTGTATGTCCAAGCGTGGACTAAAGGAATCCCTACACCTTTGATAAGTTTTGGTTTGGCAAATGGACAAGAACTGATGGGCGAACTTATCCATGCGGACTTTCCTACCGAACGCCTCGTGATTAGACAAGTAGGCGATATGCAGGCACTCCACGCTACTTTTTTGGATTTTCGTCAAATCCAATATTTTACGCTGTATGGTTTAGAGGGCTGTAAGGAGTTTTGGGATATTTAACATTTTGATAATGATAGTTTTCTTTGTTAGGAACGAGTAAAAAATAACTTGAGAATATTTAGCCACGCTGTAAGCGTCTATTATCGAGCTTTTACGCGGTTAGGCAATACCAACAGATGCTTACAGCGTGGCTTCGCGTGAGTGAAATTATCATGTTATTTTATTTTCCAGACTACTGTACAATTTCAATTTAAGTCCCTAAAATTACTAAAAAGCGAAAAAATATAAAACTATTTTTCTTTTTTTGTACGTTGTCAATGGTTGAAGACCTTGACAAGCGTACAAAAAAAGAAAAATAAGCGGATTATTTTTTATTTTCAACGCTTGTCAAGGTCTTCGACCACCCGCAACGTTGAAAATAAAAAATATCAAATAACAAATTGTACAGTAGCCTGTTTATTTTCATTCCTTACCTCTAACTTCAAACTTGTGTACCGCTACGTAAAACTTATACAAACTTATACATTTGATATTCACTTCCTGCTTCGTAGCCCCCCTGTGCCATTTGACACAGGCTTTTTCGAGGCTCCACAGGCGGACACGGTGTAGCTCACCGCCAATTTCTCAAGATTCAAACTTGCATTCAAATCTCTATCTA
>JAAFJK010000373.1 GCA_013298105.1 Cytophagales bacterium | reverse complement strand
CACAAAACTTCCTGCTCCTGCTACAGTGCCTGTGCCTGCTGTTATCAAAATACGCCTCACTGTGAGGTCATCGCCTGTGCCATCATTCAGGGTAAGTGTAATGCCTGTATTGATTTGCAAAATCCCCTCTACTAACACTTGGTCAAGCGTAACACCTACATCTACTGTAGCAGTGTGTCCATTTCGAATGGTTATCGCGCCATTGGCAGAAGTAGGCACACTTCCTGCCACTACCCAAGCAGTGCCATTGTAGCGTTGCCAGTTGGTAGTGGAGGCGAATGTTACGGCACCATTGGTGCGGAAATCGTCTGTGGTTTGGGCGAAAGAAGTCCCCATACCCAAGGCAAAAAAGAGGAAAGCCCACAGCTTTAAAGGAGAGAGCAAAAGTTGTTTTGTTGTCTTGTAGTAAAACGGCATAAAGTAACAAAGTTAAATGTTTGTGCAAAGGTAGCTGTTTTTTCTTTTTCAAACGAAAGTGCAAAGCGTTTTTTTTCGGGCTGCCAACCGAAAAAAAACAGGTTCGCGGTCTTTTTTTTCGGATTGACAACCGTAAACGGATTGCCAACCGAAAAAAACATGATAAATGTTCCCTGATAAATGTTCCCTGTCAAACATTCTCCCAATACAGCGCATCTTTCACAAAAATCACGACTATGGCTTGTAGGTCAGTTTTGGTATGCAGGTAAGTATCTGTTTCGCGGTAATGCTTCAGTTGTTTGATAGCATCTTCTTTGACTTTATCAAATGTTTTTTCCTCGCCTTTTTTGATGTATTTGATTTCAAAAATGTACTGGGCGTGTTTGTGGGAATTGTTCGGGCGAATGTAAATCTCCAAATCTATGTAGCCTCCGCCTGTCGTTTCGCGCTCTGTAGGCATATAAAAAGCCTGTCCCTGCATGGCATAGACCATCATGAGCATTTTGACATATTTTTCATCAAAGTTCTGAAAATCACGGTTTGAAAGAGCTTTCAAATTTGCTTCTACCAAACGCAGGTAAGGTTCTACTTCGCCCCTTGCCAAAGCGTGAATAGCGGCACGCCCTTCATTTTCCTTGTAGGCAAGTTCGTTTCGTTGGTGTAGCACATGGGCGTAATATTGCCAATACAATTCTGCAATGACATAGTTTGGGATTTTGAACACCACGCCAATGCCAAACTCGCCTTCACGCTTGATAGTCAGATTGCCGAGATAAAATAAGAAATTCACAAACTCCTTTTTGCCAAATTCTTCTATCAGCGCGAATTGGTAAATCTGCTCACTTTCTACCTCGCCTGTGCGCAAAATTTCTTCCAAAACTTCTATATTTCCCTCCAAATTCGCCACTTGAAACATTGCCTTCAGTTTGCTGTAGTCAGGCATGATGTTCGGGTCAAGCATCAATGTAGGATATTTTTGCTGGTCTTGGAACTCCTCCAAAAAGAACAGCGTCATATTGGAATTATAAATCGTATTTTTTGCCTCTTTACTGAATTTATAGCCATTGTACCAATTTTTCATGTCGTCTATGATGGCTTGCCTGCGTGTGGTATCTTGCAAAACCATATCCAATAGCTCGCCTACTTGCGCCTCTGTAAAACCTGCCATGTCATGGAAGGCGCGTTTGTGCGTCAGGTGCGTAACAATATTAAATCCACTTGTGAGGCTATCCAATGTAATAGGAGAAACACCTGTAATGAAAAAGCGCAAAACACTACCTTCTTCGGTCGCTATTTTGATAGTTTCATAAAATTTGCGGACATAGCCATCTTTCGAAACAGATTTTTTGAACTCCCGCAAATCGCGCACTAGGATTTCATTCGTAAAATGGTCGTACTCGTCTATGAGCAGATAGATAGGCGTGCTATCGTCTTTGTAAGCCTTGAAAAGCGCGTTCATTACATCTGAAGCATTGGGTTTGCTTAAGATTTCTTTGCGCTTTTCTACCTCAAATAAATCGTAAATTTGCATGAAACTTTCTATAGAGCTTGCCACACTCAATAAAAAGCTCGTTTCACTACTTTTTTGATTGCGTGTATCTAAGCCACTAAAATTGAATCGCAAAACACGAAATGTACTTGCCAAAGGCGTGGGATTTTGCCCAATATAATAATTGCCGAACAGCGTTTGGAATTTCTCTTTGTGCCTGATGTCATAATAATATTCCAACAAAGAAATAAAAAAGCTCTTGCCTATCCTGCGAGGACGTAGGAAAGATACAAAGCTCTCTTGCTGTTCCAAAAGCTCGATATAGGGCGTTTTGTCTATCAAAACAAAATTTTCAGTTACCAATTTTTCTAAGTTGGCAATGCCTACGGGGAATTTTATGCGTTTCATGTCGCAAAGATACAAAACAGTTCTCATTTAACAGGGAACATTTATCATTTGTTGGCTTGTTTTTGACTGAAATTTTTATTTTTCAAAAAAAAAGACTAAATTTGCTTATTCAAAACTACTTATGATTTTTAATGATATGAAAACAAGTGTACTACCTTGCCTGCCCACACTGAGGGGCTTCGTAGGCAAGTTACTTTTATTTACACTTTTGGCTTGTGTGGGCTTTGCGCAGGTAGGCAAGGCGGTAACTTATACTTGGGTAGGTTCTTTGGGGACAAACTGGGCTGCAGGTGGAAATTGGAGTCCTACTGCACCTTTAGGAGGTCCAACATCAGGCGATAACGTTATTTTCAATAATGCCAACTCTTGTGGTATTACTTCTCCTGTCACTGTGAATAGCATTACGCTTGCATCTACTTATACAGGTGTTTTGACGTTGAGTACAGGAAGTTTGTCTATTACAGGCACGTCAGGTTTGACTGTTGCAGGTGGGACATTTTCTCTCCAAATTACAGCAGTCGCATTTTCTGTTACTCAAATAATTCAAACAGGTGGTTCCATTGACTTAAGTAGCCTTAGCAGTCTTTTATTGAATAGTTTAAATATTTTAGGTGGATATTTTTATTGTCCCACTAATGCAAACTTATTCATAAATGGAAACGTAATTATCAACACTGCCTTTTTTTTTAATCAAGGATCTACTATTATTATGCAAGGAAGTGGTAATAGCACACTTACCATAGCTAACAATGTCAGTCTTTATAATCTTACCATCTCAAAACCAGTTGGAAATAGTGTTACATTATCTTCAGGCAGCACATTGAATATTTTTCCAGAGTTAAAGATATCTTCAGGTACTTTTGATGCTGGTTTGGGTACTATCAAAACAAATATATTCACACAAGCCACAAATACTACGTTTACTGCACCTTCGGGGACTATGCGAGTTTCAGGTAATTTTTCAGTCAATAGTAATAATTTTATGCCCAATGGTGGCACGATAGAATTTAATACGGGCGGTGATGGTCTTTTTGACTATATAGTGGGTGGAAATCAACTCAATGATGTTACCATCAATAAAACATTTGGAGCCAAACTAACTATAAACTCTAACATGGTTTTGCGAAACTTATATCTCCAAAATGGCGGTTTTGTGACTAATTCCAGTCAGGCTGTTACAGCTATAGGCAATGTACGTATTGACCAAAACTTTATATATGATCTGAACAATCCCAAGTTAATTTTTCAAGGAGGCGTATCACAGTCTTTTAGCCCAGTGGGTAGTGTCACGCGTTCTTATGGAGGAATTATTGAAATGAATAATAGCAATGGCATTACTATAGGCTATAATGGTACTGGAGGTAAGTTGAAAATTGAAAACGAATTTAAATTTTTGGCATCAGGCAAGGTATTGTTGGGAGATGATTTGATTTTCGGGACTTCTGCCACGATATCAAACGCAAATAACAGTCGCTACTTCGTTACCACAGGGGCAGGCAATTTGCTAAAAAATTATAGCGCAACCCCTACTTTATTTAATTTCCCAGTCGGCAGTGCCACACGCTACGCGCCTATAGGAATCAAACCATCAGGAGCTACAGATATCAGTGTAAGTTACCAACCCTCGCCTACCAACTTACCTGAAAATACTATGAAAACCAATGCCTCCAATACCTTAGTTCGTAGAAGCATTAATGAAGTTTGGGAGTGTACTTCCACGAATAACATTGACATAGAACCCTATATGTACGTTACAAACGCGGCGGCAAGTGGTATATCCAATACGAGTAATTTGGATATAGCTATCAAAATAACGGGTTCAAATTGGTTTAGTTTTCAAAGCGAAGATGATGGCAAATACACCGCTTACAGTGCCGCTCCTATTCCTTTGGTAGGGTTGCCCTTGCCTACCTTATATGGCTTTGGTGACGCGGTAAATGTAGGCACATCTTTTTATCTGACTTTTGGCTCACGCACCACTACCGATAACTTTTTAGGCACGAGCAGTCCACGCATCACAAATTGCAAAGATGCTATTCCTGTAGCTTTGAATACTGATGTCAATACGCTTGTGCCAAGTGGGTATTTGGCGGGTGTGAGTGCAGTGAGTTGTTATGTTAGTACGGTGGTTGCCTCTCAATGGTATGAAGTCGTGGGGACAGGGCAGACACTTGCACTTACCTACCAAAACACATCTTCTTTTACCACCTTAGAAGTTTTTTCGGGAGGGTGCGATGTGCTTGCTCCTGTGGGTTGTGGGACAGCTACTACTTTTATGGCGGGTGCATACATTAACCTTTATTTCAATACCAATGCAGGCGAAACATATAAAATTCGCCTTGCCACTACCTCGCCTACCTCTACAGGTATTTTGCGTATTGCACCTGCGCCTACGCCTGTCATTACTGCGCCTGTATTGGGAGATGCTACACAAACGTCATTTACAGCCAAATGGAGTGCCATAAGTGGCGCAAGTGATTATCAAATAGATGTTTCCACATCTACAGATTTTAGTAGTCCTATTGTAAATGGTGCACCAACGTTAGGTAATACAAACTTTAACATTATAGGATTGGCAGCAGGAAATACTTATTATTATCGTGTTCGAGCTATGTTTGGCACTATAGCCTCTGCTAATTCGAGTGTGCAGAACATTACACTTATACCTCAATCGCCTGTATTGAGTATGTCTGGATATACTAATACAAATGCCTCTTTTGTGGTAGATTTTACGGGTAGTACAGGCGCAACTGAGTATCTACTGACTGTAACAGACCAACTTACTATGCTTGTTTTTGGTACATACACACTTCCAAATGCAAACCTTTTTACTGTATCAGGCTTGACACCTAATAGGTCTTACGAAATTGCTGTACAGTCTCGAAATGCGATGGGAACATCCCCAATTCCATCGAGTGCTTCAAGAGCAACACTGCCTAATCCACCCGTCAATCTAAACTATACTGCAACAAACAATAGCCTCACGCTTACTTGGGACGCACCTGTAGGGGGGGCATTTAATTATGATGTCAGTACTGATGGTGGCTCTTCTTTTCCTTCATTTACAAGTAATGGTACAACTTTAACAATAACTATCACTGGACTGTCTCCAAGCACCTTCTATAGTGTCATAGTGAGGTCGCGTACACAACAAGGTTTTGTGGCGGGTACTAATGCCCAAAATATTATACACCCACAGGTTTAGCCCTTGTACCACCCGCAGGTGCGACATCCTTTAATTTGACTTGGGACACAGAGCCTACAGCGACTTCTTATACGTTGGTTATCACAAGCACAGATATTATAGGGTATAACCAAGAAATCCCCAATATACCCACCAATATAGCCACAGTAAATGTACCCACAGGAGGCGTAACTTATCAATGTATCATCAAAGCCGTAAATGGCTCACAAGAATCTACTTATTCGGGGGCATTAGACGTAGTATTGCTTCTCACGCCTCCAGTGGCTTCTGATGCCACAAATGTAACAGAAAATAGCTACACAGCTAATTGGATAAGTACAGGCATTGCAGCGGCTACTTACAATGTCTATGTTTCTACTGACAACCTAATCTTTACCTTGCCTGCCTCCAATCAAGGCTTGAGTGGTACTTCATTGAATATCACAGGCTTAGTAAGTAACACTACTTATTATTACAGAGTAACAACTGTAGTGGCAAGCGTAGAATCAATAGATTTCTCAACAACCATAAACGTAACCACCGCGCCACCTCCGCCTTCTGTATTCTCTGCCATAAATATCGCTAATAATGGCTTTCAAGCGACTTGGCAGCCTGTACCTATAGCAGGAACGACATATAAAATACAAGTTTCAGCACAATCAGACTTTAGTAGTTTCTTGTCTGTCTCCTATGTCAATGGTGTAAAT
>JAAFJK010000405.1 GCA_013298105.1 Cytophagales bacterium | reverse complement strand
TAAAAGGCTCTTAGAAAGTTATTACGGAACAGGCTGTAGCACAGGCTTCTCGCCTGTCGTTTTCAAGTCATAAACAGGCTGGAAGCCTGTTCTACAGTTTTGCCTCCGCAATAACTTTCGAAGAGCCAAATAAAATCAATCAAATCCCATGAAGCACATGAGAAATTTACGCATTTTTTTAGTTGCGCTTTTTGCGAATCTGCAACTTGCCTACGCACAGCAGGAGGAACAAATCTCGACCTTGCCTCCCGCACATACGGAATATCCGCGTGATATTGCCACGTATGTCAATAGCATCTATCAGGCAAATATAGCCCGCATACCAGACCGCGAAACCTTGCGGAATATGCCTCTGAATACCAACTTGCCTACCACGCTTACAGATACACTGCTGAAGTATGATTGGCTCAATGTGGCAACCTATAGCTTTCACCCTGCAGGCGACAAGTACGAAAATACAGGCGAGATTTCATATCAGTACTACAGACACAATACCTCCAAAGGCGTATTGGCTTTTAAATTCTACCCAATATTCAAAGGTGCGCCAGGGCTGAATTATACGCAAGAATGGACATCTGCCCACATAATTCAGCGAAAAGGTACACACTTTTATTTTACAGATAAAGACCAGAGCAGAGAGCCTGCCTATTTTCCTGTAGTGGATTATAGGAATGGAATGTTGATTGTGGATATTACCACTCAGGGGCGACTCAATGACTTCTCAACTTCAAACCGCTATAGGCACGTTTGGCTGGCTGTTCCCAAAACTTTCAGAGTAGATTTGCAAAGCAACAACAACATCTCTACCAACTTGCCTACCCCAAGCGGAGGTGGGACAGATGGCATACCTGCTTTGGGAAAACGCTACTCGAATGAAATCGCAGGCAAGGTCGTGAATTTTTACAATGCCAATAAGGGGCGCATACCTACGCTACAAGCACTTCGTGATATGCCCCTGAACCCGAACTTGCCTGCCACACTCGCCCAAGACCTTTATCAATACGATTGGCTACAGGTTTGTCATTATGATTTTGGGATATCGCCTGATGGCTATACGCTTGATGAAGGAATCCTGAAATTACAGCGTGAAAGCACAACTAAGGGCGTTTTGGTATTTTCTTGTAGGGTAAGCGGTGCGCCTTCGCTTGAGTATTTGGACAATAACATGAACTTCCCCAAAGCCATCAAAAAGAAGTCAGGACAGAGTTATTATTGTCTTCAGCAAGATATGGCAGATTCATATATGGATTATCCTGTGGTAGATTACAAAAATGGCTTTTTAGTCATAGACTTCAGTACAGGCGAGGTAGGCAAGTTGAATGACCCGCAAAGGAATAGGGTTGTTTTTATGGCAATTCCACGCTATTTTGATGCTATCACAGGGCAGTCGCTCTCTGCTAAGATACCGAATATAAATCCAACAGTTGATAATAATGTCAATTCAACAAATCATGACAATATTTCATACAAGCGTTGGGAGGTTTTGCAAGGGGAGGGAGCAAATAAAATCACTGCTTTTTATGAGGCAAATAAGCACAAAATACCTCAAGAGCAAACCATTAAGAATATGCCTATCAATTCAAACTTGCCTACTGACATAGGCAAACTTTTGTATGAGTATGACTTTTTGCAAGTGGCAGATTATGCTTTTAATCCAGACCCTGCCGAAACAGGTTATAAAATAGCGCAATCGCAACTGAATATAGAACGCCACTACAAGACAAAAGGTAAAAGCACCTTCGCATTGTTTGACAAAATCCGCGAACTCAAATTTGTGGAAAATTACCCAAGCACTACTTATACTATATTGAAGCGAGGCGCATACTTTTATTATACAGATGCCAATGGTACTATAGAATCAGAGCATTGCCCTGTGGTGGATTACAAAGATGGATTTCTCATCATAGACATGACTTTTTCAGGTAAGATAAACGATTTATCCAATCCGCTCAGGTTTCGTAATGTATATATGCTTGTGCCAAAGTATTTTTAGATTAGACTTCTTGCGAAAGTGCTATTTCTGATACCTCAACCCTGCCCTTCTCCAATTCGCAAGAAGTATATTAAAAAAGTCCATCTTCAAGTTGAAGATGGACTGCTATTAAAAAAATCTTGCCTGCCCGCATACAGCGCGGGCAGGCAAGGGGTAAAAAAACTGTTTGTTTTGGACGATGGATAATGTACTGAATAAACAGCCTAAAATAAATCGTGAATTACATCATTCCGCCCATTCCACCACCCATAGGAGGCATTCCGCCACCTTTTTCGTCTTCAGGGTTTTCGGCTACTACCGCTTCAGTAGTAAGCAAAAGACCAGCAATAGAAGCCGCGTTCTCAAGCGCAAGGCGCGTAACTTTAGTAGGGTCTATGACACCAGCCGCCATCAAATCTTCGTAAACGTCAGTACGCGCGTTGTAGCCATAAGAGCCTTTACCTTCTTTGATTTTGTTGATAACTACTGAGCCTTCGCCACCGCAGTTTGCTACGATAGTGCGCAAAGGAGCTTCAATAGCGATACGGATGATATTTACGCCTGTAGCTTCGTCTTCGTTCAAGGTTTTTACAGCATCAAGGGCAGGAATAGCACGCAAAAGAGCGACACCGCCACCTACTACTACACCTTCTTGTACGGCGGCGCGTGTAGCGTGCAATGCGTCATCTACGCGGTCTTTTTTCTCTTTCATTTCTACTTCTGTAGCCGCACCAATGTATATGATAGCCACACCGCCAGAAAGTTTTGCCAAACGTTCTTGCAATTTTTCGCGGTCATAATCAGAAGTGGTTGCTTCCATTTGGCTCTTGATAGTATTCACACGCGCATCAATCGCTTTGCCATCGCCTGCCCCTTTGATGATAGTCGTATTGTCTTTGTCAATAGAGATTTTTTCAGCTCTACCCAAGTAGTCTATAGTAGCGTTTTCGAGTTTATAGCCTTGTTCTTCAGAGATTACTGTACCACCTGTAAGGATAGCAATGTCTTGCAACATAGCTTTGCGGCGGTCGCCAAATCCTGGAGCTTTTACAGCCGCCACTTTGAGCGCACCACGAAGGCGGTTTACTACCAAAGTAGCCAATGCCTCGCCATCTACGTCTTCAGCTATGATAAGCAAAGGACGACCAGTCTGTGCTACTTGCTCAAGTACAGGTAAGATTTCTTTCATAGAAGAAACTTTTTTCTCAGAAATGAGGATAAAAGCGTTCTCCAATTCAGCTTCCATTGTTTCTGCATTCGTAACAAAATAAGGAGAAAGATAACCTCTGTCAAACTGCATACCTTTTACGGTTTTTAGGTCTGTTTCAGTACCTTTGGCTTCTTCTACAGTGATTACACCTTCCTTGCCTACCTCGTTCATAGCATTGGCAATCATTTTACCAATTTCCTCGTCATTGTTTGCAGAAATAGTAGCTACTTGTGCAATTTCTTGAGAGTTTGAGATAGTTTTAGATGTTTTTTTCAATTCAGCTACTATAGCTTGTACGGCTTTGTCAATACCACGCTTCAAGTCCATAGGATTTGCACCTGCGGTTACATTTTTCACACCAGCATTGTAGATAGCCTGTGCGAGTACTGTAGCTGTAGTAGTGCCATCGCCTGCGGTGTCGGCTGTTTTAGAAGCCACTTCACGCACAAGTTGCGCACCCATATTTTCTACGGGGTCTTTCAAATCTATTTCTTTGGCTACCGTAACACCATCTTTGGTAACTGTAGGTGCGCCGAATTTTTTGTCAAGGATTACGTTGCGACCTTTGGGTCCGAGTGTTACTTTTACTGCGTTGGCGAGGGTATCCAAGCCTTTTTTCAATTTTTCGCGTGCTTCTGCATCAAAGAAAATTTGCTTTGCCATATTGGGGGTTGAGAGGTTAAAGGTTAAAAAGGGTAAAAGGTGGTGGAAGGGTAGAAAGATGGAAGGGTAGAAAGGATTTTTTCAAGGTTTTTGGTAAAAAGTAAGACCTTTTACCCTTCCACCTTTCTACCCTTCTTCCTCATTAAAGAATTGCGAAAATATCAGATTCACGCATGATGAGGTATTCAGTGCCTTCTACTGTGATTTCAGTTCCAGCATATTTGCCATAAAGCACTACATCACCTATTTTTACAGTGATTGGCTCGTCTTTTTTGCCTGTACCTACGGCTACTACAGTGCCGCGTTGGGGTTTTTCTTTGGCGGTATCAGGAATGATAAGACCAGAAGCAGTTTTTTCTTCTGCGGGTGCGGCTTGAACCAACACGCGGTCAGCTAAGGGCTTGATGTTTACAGCCATAGTATTACGAAATATATGGGTTAAGTGATTGTTAATGTATGCCATACCATAAACATAGATTGTACCAAAAAATGATTTGCGATTTGCGATTTATGGTTTACGCTTTATATAATTCATTTTCAGCTACTTATATGAATATCAGGGTAGGCAAGGTTGGCAGTCGGGCAGGCAAGGATATGACATAATGTCAGGCACAATAATAAACCCCGAAATTTGCTTACGTGCAAATTTCGGGGTTTTATATAGCTTATTTTGTCTTTCAAAAAATATTCTAAGGCAAGACAGGACTTGTCAGTTATTTTATTTGGATTGACATAGTTTTGACTACGCGGACAGTTTTGCCACTTTGCTTGCCTGCCTTCCAGCGCGGAGCGGCTTGCAGGCAAGTGATTACGGCTTCATCACAGCCATGTCCAAGTCCTTTGATGACTTTGATTTGGGAAAGTTTGCCGTCTTTTTCTACCACAAACTTTACGAATACATTGCCTTTTACACCATTCTTTTTGGCTTCAGCAGGATATACAAGATTATCTTCTGTGTATTCAAAAAACTTAGCAAGTCCACCTATAGGTGCGGGTGGTTCTTCTGCCATTTCATAGATTTTATCTTCTTGGGTAGGCTGGATAGCGGCAGACAAGCTAAAAAAGCATAGAAAACACAAGAAAAATTTAGCGAAAAGAGTCATACGTTGTTTGGATTGGTTTTAGTGATGCAAAGCTAAGGTTTTTCTTGAAAAAACCTACTTTTTTTATAGAAAAAATCTTGCCATGTAATATAAAATCGCTAAACTATAGGTAAGTACCAAAGAAAATATGTTTTCAGGTACGTGGTACAACCTTGCTACCACAAAAATTGTCAGTGAACCAAATTTTTATGCAAAATAGGGTAACATTCGAGTAATTTTATAACTTCGCACTCGAAACTGTATCTCATGACAGAAGTTGTCTGATTTCTTATTGTAAGCAAGATGACAAAGTGCGCTTTTTTTCTGACATACATGGTAAAAAAAAATTATGAATCTTACAGGATATTCTACCGCACTTTTTTCTACTTGGTATTTGATAGAAGACTTTGGTGTATTGTTTGATGCAGGCGATGGCGTGGTAGCACATCTTTTGCAAAAAGCTATGAAAGCCAAGTACGTTTTTATATCACACGCAGACCGCGACCACCTCACAGGCTTGTCGCAGTTTGTGCAACTGAATAGCCGTGATGGTTTTCCCAAAATTTATTATCCCAAAGATTGTGGTTCATTTCCTGCTTTGGCAAAATTTCTGGCTTCTTTCGACCCGCATACGTCAGGAAGCGAATGGATAGGCATAGACGAAGATAGCCTGATACAAGTAAGTAAAGACTTGATAATAAAGCCCTTAAAAAATGACCACGTGCGCAAAGAAGGCGTAAAAAGCCTTAGTTACCAACTTATACGCACCAAACGCAAACTTAAGCCTGCATACACGACCTTGCCTACCACCGAACTTCTGCAACTGAAACAAACGATGGGCGAGGAAGCTATGACTGAAGAAGTCAAACAA
>JAAFJK010000427.1:4541-15022 GCA_013298105.1 Cytophagales bacterium | reverse complement strand
TCATTCCCAAGATAAAAATGAGCATACACAAATTTAAAGAGTATATGAAAAAACTGCCCCCCTTACAAAAAGGTTGCCTCCTTGTAGCGCGTCCGTACTTGGGCGATTCGAACTTTGAGCGGACTGTCATTTTGCTTTGTGAACACAATGAAGAAGGCTCTTTTGGCTTGATATTGAATCAAGCTACTCCTTTTATGCTTGATGAAGCGATAGAGGAGCGCTTTTATAGCGATATGCCCCTGCGACTTGGGGGACCTGTAGGAAGAAATACACTTCATTTTTTGCATAGATTGGGGCATATCAGTCAAGCAGTGGAGGTACTGCCCGATTTGTATTGGAGTGGCGACTTTGAAGAAGTCAAGACACTCTTGCGGGTAGGCAAGGTGCAGGCAAGTGAGATGCAGTTTTTTGTGGGTTATGCGGGCTGGAGTCCTGCACAACTTGAGAGAGAGTACGCCGAAAAGACGTGGGTAGTGGCTGAAGCAGATGCCAATTTGGTGCTTCATACTCCGCCTGATGCTATGTGGCGCGAAGTCCTGAAGCGCATGGGAGGCGAATATAAAATCATGGCAAATACACCTTTAGACCCTCGATTCAACTAATAATATGCAAAAAATCTGGTATGCCTCTGTAGGCGTGGTACTATTCCTGATAGTAGGTTACGTTTTCTTTTCGCAAGAAAACCCCAAATATCCAAAATTCATAGCTGAAAAGCGTTTTGAAAAAGAACGCTTCTTTTCAACTTCGCCCCAATCACCTTTCAAAGACAAAAGTCTGGTAGCCCGCCTTGCCTACTTCGCGCCTGATGTGCGCTACAAGGTAGAAGCGCGGATAGAAATATTGGAAAATAAAACCGACATAGACATCAAAACAAGCAAAGGCACGACCGAAACTTATCTGAAGTATGCTTACCTGCATTTTACGCTGGCAGGCAAGGGCTTGAAACTTTTGGCACTTCGCAAAAATAGGCGCGACCCATTCCTTTGGGTGGGCTTCAAAGACGAAACATCTGGCAAAGAAACATACGGCGCGGGGCGTTATCTTGACCTTGCCTACCAAAATGGACAAAAGAAAGTAACGCTCGACTTCAACCTTGCCTACAATCCGTACTGTGTCTATGACAAAACAGGGTTTGTTTGTCCTATCCCTCCGCGCGAAAATACCTTGCCTACCCGCATAGAAGCTGGAGAAAAGGATTTGAGAGAGTAGATATTTTATAAAATAAAACGCTCTTTCTGACGATATTGAACAATAGTATGCAAATAAAAGTTCTATAAAAGAGCCGCTATATTTTTTTTATTCCCAAAAAATTACTATCTTGGCAGGCTAAAATCCTATCCCATCTTTATATAGTCCATGTCCACTCAACCTTTTCAGCCACCTTCCAGCCTTTTGCTCCTCACAGAGCTGGGCAGAGGCATCTTCAACTTTGGTACGTACTTAGCCACTTTGCCACTGATTCACTTTACAGCGCGTGGCGATGGACACCCTGTTTTGGTACTGCCTGGATTTTTGACCACAGATAGTACGACCGCGCCCTTGCGGTACTTTTTGGATTGGCGGAACTATAAAGCCGAGCCATGGCAACTTGGTAGAAACTTGCTGAGTTATGACGATTTGGAAAAGCGACTTGAGGAGATGATTTTGCGCCTTGTAGAAAAACACGGACGCAAAATAAGCATCGTGGGCTGGAGTGCAGGAGGCGTTTTTGCGCGTGCGATGGCGCACAAATTACCTGACCACATACGTCAAGTGATTACGCTTGGTTCGCCTTTTCGGGGCATTGAAGGCAAAAGCAATGTAGAGTTCATGGTAGAATGGATTACGGGCAAAGACATTTCAGAGCTTGAGCAAGTCGTACTCGAGCGAGCTTCGCTGATACCGCCTGTACCTACTACGGCTATTTATACGCGCTTAGATGGGATAGTGCATTGGCAGGCTTGTTTAGATGCTGAAGAAAATGCCCAAAACGAAAATGTAGAAGTTTTTGCAAGTCATGTTGGCTTAGGCTTTGACCCCATGACGCTCCTGTGTGTGGCAGACCGCCTCGCCCAGCCTGAAGGTGCATGGACACGCTTCAAAGACAGTACGGTAGGCAAGTTGTTTTATACTTATCCTTGGCATAGCTAAAATAATATAAAATGAATACAGCACAAAATTATATAGAAATCAACCGAAACTCTTGGAATAACCGAACTGATGCACACCTAAAGTCCGACTTCTATGATCTCAATGGATTTTTGAATGGCAAAAATTCACTCAATGAAATTGAGCTAAACTTACTTGGCGACTTAAATGAAAAAAAAATCTTGCACCTGCAATGTCATTTTGGGCAAGATACTATCTCGTTGAATAGGCTTGGTGCAGAAGTTACAGGGGTGGACTTATCAGACAAAGCCATCGAAAGTGCAAGAGAGATTGCAAAACAGACCAACTCAAACGCAAAATTTATTTGTTGTGATATTTATGATTTGCCTCAGCATTTAGACGAGAAATTTGATATTGTTTTTACAAGTTATGGCACTATCGGCTGGTTGCCTGATTTGGACAAATGGGCAAAAATTATTGCGCACTTTTTAAATCCAAATGGACAGTTTGTATTTGTGGATTTTCACCCTGTTGTTTGGATGTTTGACAATAATTTTGAAAAAATTGCTTACAGATATTTTAATTCAGGTGCCATCGTTGAAACTGAAAGTGGCACTTATGCAGACAAAGAAGCAGACATAACGCAGACTTATGTCATGTGGAATCATGGCTTGGGCGAAGTTTTGAATAGTCTGATAAAAAATGGACTCCAAATAAAATCTTTAGATGAGTTTGATTATTCGCCTTACAACTGTTTCAATAAGACTATAGAAGTCGTACCAAAACAATACCGCATAGCACATTTGGATAATAATATTCCTATGATTTATGCAGTTTTAGCAACTTCTATGAACTAAACCTGCCCATGCGCACAAAAACTCCCCTTCGCCTACAGATGGAAGCCGTAGAATGTGGCGCGGCTTGCTTAGGTATTGTCCTTGCCTACCATGGCAAGTACGTCCCGCTTGAGCAACTCCGCTACGACTGTGATGTAACCCGCGATGGGAGCAAAGCAGGCAATATCCTCAAAGGAGCGCGAAGCTATGGACTACAAGCCAAAGGACTTAAAAAAGAAGCTGATGCACTTGCAGACCTCAAAACACCTGCCATCATTTATTGGAATTTCAATCACTTTGTGGTGCTGGAAGGCATTGACAAAGTGAAAAACAAAGTCTATTTGAATGACCCTGCCGAAGGACACCGCGTGGTAGATTGGCAGACCTTTGACGAAAGTTTTACAGGAGTGGTGCTGACTCTTGAGCCTGCTCCAGAGTTTCAAAAAGGTGGTACAAAACCCCAGCTTTTCGCAAATTTGACGAAAAGACTGGCAGGTTATAGCAAAGATTTGTTGTTTATTTTGGCGGTAAGTTTATTGCTTTTAGTGCCAAACATAGTCGTTCCGCTTTTTGCCCAAGTATTCATAGACCACGTCTTGATAGAAGGCATGACAGATTGGCTCACACCTTTGCTGATAGGCATGGGCTTTACGGCACTCATGCGCGGAGGCGGAGAATATCTCAAAAACCACTACTTGCTTCGCCTCGAAACCAAAATGTCCCTTGCCTCCGCTTCGCGCTTTGTCTGGCACGTCTTGCGGCTTCCGATAGATTTTTTTCAGCAACGTTATGCAGGCGATATTGCTTCAAGGGTAGAAACAAACGACCATTTGGCGCATTTGCTTTTGGGCGATTTAGCAAAAAACTTCTTGAATCTGCTCATGGTCGTGTTTATTTTTGGGCTAATGTGTACGTATAGTTTGGTGCTTTCAGCAATAGTCTTGTTTTTTGCATTGCTGAATGTGTACGCGCTTAGGCTGATAGCTGAAAAGCGCGTAGCTCATTATACCCAAATGCAACAAGCCGAAGGCAAACTTGCGGGTGTAACTATGAGCGGTCTGCAAATCATCGAGAGCATCAAAGCGGGAGGTAGGGAAGACGATTTTTTTAAAAAATGGGCGGGTTATCTTACCAAAATGATCAATGCCGAACAAAAACTTGCCTCCCTTTCTATCTGGCTCAATGCCATTCCGCAGTTTTTACACGCGCTCGCGGTAGTTTTGGTGCTTACGATAGGCAGTCTATATGTCATGCAAGGACTGCTTACGATAGGTATGTTGGTGGCTTTTCAGAGCCTGATGGAAAGTTTTTCGCACCCTATCGAGGAACTGCTGTCTTTGGGAGGCAAGTTCCAAGAAGCGCAAGGCGACATGACGCGCTTAGATGATATTTTGCAGGCAAGGACAGATGCGCAGACTGAACGGAATGCCCTAAATTTCAACGAAAAGCCTAATATTCAGCTCATTACCCGCAAACTTGAAGGACATATAGAGTTCCGCAACGTAACTTTTGGCTACAGTCGGCTTGCGCCCCCTTTGATTGAAAACTTTAACCTCAAAATAGCCCCAGGCGAGCGCGTAGCCTTAGTGGGCGGTTCGGGAAGTGGCAAATCCACAGTAGCCAAACTTTTGGCGGGTTTGTATGAACCTTGGAGTGGCGAAATACTGCTTGATGGCATTCCGCGCCATGAAATACCGCGCGAAGTTATCAACAATTCGCTGGCTATGGTCGACCAAGACATTTTCCTTTTTGAAGGAACTACCAAAGAAGTCCTCACGCTTTGGGACGCTACAGTGGGCGATAATCTTATCAGACAAGGTGCAAAAGATGCGGAAATTCACGACACTATCAGCAGCAGAAAGGGTGGTTATGAAAGCCTGATAGCCGAAGGCGGGCGCAATCTGAGTGGTGGACAAAGGCAACGCCTTGAGATTGCACGTGCTTTGATTGGCAATCCTGCTATGTTGGTCTTAGATGAAGCAACTTCTGCCCTCGACACGCAGACAGAGCGAAATATAGAAAACGCCCTGAAACGCCGCGCCTGTTCGGTACTCGTAGTAGCGCATAGACTTAGCACGATTCGAGATTGTGATGAAATAATCGTCATGCGCTATGGGCAAATCATAGAACGCGGCACACACGACAGCCTCAAAGATTTAGATGGATTTTATAGTGCCTTGATTAAACACTAAACAAAGTTTGAGGTACAAACTTGGGGCATCTTTCATTTGTCAGTGTACATTTTTTTGAATATACAAATATAAAAAGTGGTTCTGAAATTTTTTAAAAATAAATTTTTTTGATAAATAGCTCATTATCAGTTTTTTAAACCTATAAAGTCTTTCAAGACCTTATAGCTTCAAGGAAAAAAAGTGTAAACTACTTTTTAGGTGTTATGAAAGATGCCGAACTTTGCTGAGGAATGAAAATAAAATAACATGATAATTTCACTCACGCGAAGCCACGCTGTAAGCGTCTGTTGGTATTGCTTAACCACGTAAAAGCTCGATAACAGACGCTTACAGCGTGGCTAAATATTCTCAAGTTATTTTCTACTCGTTCCTAATACCTTCTTACTTCAACCCTCTTACTTCAACCCTTTTATGATATTTCTATTTCTTTTACTTGCCATCGACCCCACTATTTTGTTTATTATTCTTGCCAATGTATTGGGAATAGGTGGGACTGTGGGCTATTTTGTCTGGGACCATTATCGCCAAAGATATTTGGTAAATCAAAAAATCTCTGACCAAGCTGTGATAGAAATTGCCCGCGAAAATCAAGGCACTGTGAATGTAGCCCTGCTTTGTGAGCATACAGGTGCGACTGCCAAAGAAGCCAAGACAAAACTTGAATATTTGGCTGAACACAAGCTGATTGTGCGCGAATGGAAATCCATGATTTTGGGAGGTGGACGCAACTATATCCTGCCTCATGCCCAACCCAATATATTCGCCAATGTAGGCAAGTTCTTCAATGCCAAAGGTAGTCTGATGCAACGCATAGAAGCCCTTTTGGGAAATAATACAATGCTTAACACGCCTCAACTCACACCCAACAAAGATGCACAAATCATCTCGTTGGCGATTGAAAATCAAGGCACTGTAACGGCTTCGGCTGTTTGTGTAAAACTGAATATCACTATAGACGAAGCCCAACGCAAGCTCGAAGAACTCCGCCAAAAACAAATCTTTATGACTGAAGTAGGGCAAAATGGCGGGCTGATTTATAGGCTTTTAGATAACTAAAGTATGGTTATTGGTGTGCCTTCTTGCGTGTATTTTCATAAAAAAAACTAAAAACTATACGCATAACCCACTGTATAGACTTGCTGACGTGATAAACCATCAGGATTGAATTTTCGCTGTCGAAGTCCATCACCATACACCACGCGCAAACCGCTTTTGGCAGATAAATGATACGTAAAACCTACCACACTACTTATCACAAGTCCGCTTGTATTGGGTGCAACGACTCGAAGCCCTGCCCCATTGGTAAAAACGGATTCCTTCAAGCGATAAATACCCAAAATGCCTACGTGCCAATCCATTCTCTGGAAGCGGATATTGCGCTCTATCCGCAGCATGACATCTGAACCGCGTACAAGCTCTTTGGACATGGGTATGCCGTCTTGCTGTATTCTGCGTCTATCGTCTGCAGGCAAGGCTTTGCGCCATACTGCCCATGTGAACTCGTTTTGGTTGATGTTTATGAGTGGCATTTGTAGCCCTGTAGCTATGAGCCAGCCTTTGGAAAGTAAAGAAATACCAGCCACAAGGTCATACGTTCCCAAACTTGTCTGATGATACATAGGCAAAGGCAATCCTTCGCTTGTACTTTTATTGGCGTGGTTGGTAGGAATCTTGCCTCCCAAAGTCGCGCTAAGTTGCAATTTTTCGTTTTGTATCAGTCCGCGTGTATAGCTCAGAGATATGTCGCCCAAGCCTTGTGTGTTTTCTAAACGATTTACGACAAACATATACGGTAGCTTTAACTGTATCGTGTTTTTGTTACCACTTCCTATGCCTATGTTTGCTTCTATGTTGGTAGCAAAAATATAGTCTTCAAATTTGGTGCGCCCGACATATTGGCTTACTTCCATAGACATAAGTCGCGCGATTCGTTGGGTTTTTAGGTGTTGGTCAGGCTTCATAGCTCCCATTGTACAAAATCCTGCATCACTACAGCCCTGCGGGTAGGCAAGGTAAGGGATAAGGAAACACAACAAGATTGGCAATGAATATAAATTTTGCATGATTATCAAGGTTTTCAAACAAAAGTAAGGGTTTATTTTTAGATTTACAAACTAAAGACCGCCTATTTTCTACGTTGTCAATGGTTGCAGACTTTGACAAGCATGGAAAATAGGCGGTCTTATTCGGTGGGCAGGCAAGTTTAAAACCTTGCCTACCAAATCACAATCAAGCGATTGGGTTTACGGCGCATTTTGTCGCCTTCTTTGACACCAAATGCTTCAAAGAAAGTAGGCATATTTGAGATAGCTCCATTCGCGCGGAACTCGCCTGGCGAGTGCGAATCAGTTTTGATACGGTTCATGAGTGCCTCATCGCGGTGCGCAATGCGCCATACTTGCGCCCAGCCCATGAAGAAGCGTTGCTCACCTGTGAAGCCGTCAATTTTTTTAGGTTTGCCTTTTTTGGCGTAAGATTTTTGTAAAGCGGCATACGCAATCGTAAGACCGCCCAAATCAGCAATGTTTTCGCCCAAAGTAAGTTTGCCGTTTACATTGACAGAATCCTTGCCTACCAAGACCTTATAAGCATCATATTGTTCTACAATCATATTGGCATTTGCTTCAAATTTTTGTCGGTCATCTTTTGTCCACCACATACGCAAATTGCCTTGAGCGTCATATTGACTACCTTGATCATCGAATCCGTGTGTAATTTCGTGTCCTATCACTGCGCCAATACCACCATAATTTACGGCATCATCAGCTTTGAAATCAAAGAACGGAGGACGCAAAATACCCGCAGGAAAGGCAATTTCATTGTTCAAAGGACTGTAGTAAGCGTTTACAGTGGGAGGAGTCATGCCCCATTCTGTTTTATCAACAGGTTTGCCGAATTGGTCAATCATTTTTTTGTAACCACGTTCAGCAATTCTGCGCATATTGCCTACCAAATCTCCTTCACGCATTTCTAAGCCTGTATAATCTTCCCATTTGTCAGGATAACCAATTTTGCAAGTAATAGCTTTGAGTTTGGTAAGAGCCTGTTGTTTAGTTTCTTCGGTCATCCAAGTATATTTTTGGATACGTTCTGCAAATGCTTCGCGTATATTTTCAATCATTTCAATCATGCGTGCTTTTGCCTCTTTAGGGAAGGTGCGCTCAATGTAGATTTGCCCTAAAGCCTCGCCTACCGAACCATCAACCCAGCCTTGCACACGCTTCCAGCGTGGTTGCATTTCTTTGATACCATTCAGCGTAGTGCCTGAAAAAGAGAAACGTTCTTTCACAAAAGCATGGCTCAGGTAAGAAGCCGAGCTTGTGATAACACGCCATTTGAAATACGTTTTCCAATCATTGGCACTCACATCTTTCAACATTCTATCTACGATACACAAAAATTCGGGTGCGCCCACGATTGCCCACTCTGCTTTTGGCAAGTTCAACATCTCGAAATATTTTGTCCAGTTGATGTTGAAAGTAGATTGATTCAATTCCTCTATAGTGCGTTTGTTGTAACGCTTCACAGGGTCGCGTCCATCTACTCTGCTACGCTGGGCTTCAGCCAATCGAGTTTCGATTTTAAGGACTGTTTTAGCCATTTTATCTGCGTTTTCTTTCCCCTCGCCTGCCAAAACAAACATATTGGAAAGGTGAGCTAAATATTTTTCGCGGATTTCTGCGAAGCGGTCATCAAAATAATAAGAGCGGTCGGGCAGGGAAGTTCCGCCTTGTCCTAAATAAATAGCGTTTTCATTGCTATTTTTGGAGTCAGCGTAAATGTAAAAAGAGAAGGGCGTTGAGATAGAAGCCTTGTGAAAAGTAGTGATAAGTTTCACTATATCTTCAGGTGTTTTGATTTTGTCAATTTCCTCAAAATATTGTTTCAAGGGTTCTGCGCCTGCTTTTTCTGCCGCAAGGCTATCCATGCCGCTTGCATAAAGGTCGCCAATGAGTTGCCAATTATCGCCTTTTTTGACGGTTTTGCGCTTGGTAAGTGACTCTTCCAAAATGGTTTTGAGCGTATTGCGGTTGAACTCGTCAATTTCGCTGAACGAACCCCACACGCTTTCTGAGGCAGGAATTTTGGTGTTTTTCAGCCAATTTCCGTTCACATAACGGTAGAAGTCGTCTTGTGGCTTTACGGACAAATCCATATTTTTTTTGTCGATGCCTTGTGCTTGTGCTTCAGGCAGGTTTGCACTCACAAGCGCGAAGGCGGCAAGGGCAGAAAGGAAAAGTTTTTTCATGGGGGTTATAGGGTATTTTTAGTGATTTGAATTATTTTTTCTACCCACGCTTTGAAGCGCGGGGCTTTGGCAAGCATAGTTTCGATGCCTATCAGAGTAGCAATATTTATTCCGTTGGTGGTTTTCTGATATTTTTTGTTATTTTGCTCATATATATGTGCTAACCTTTTTGAAGGTGCGCCTTCAGGTGTATTATTGATGTCTTCTATTTCAGGAAAGATAGCACAAACATCTTCTACATCTTTGGTTATACCTTTTACATTTTCATAATCAAACATTTCTGGATTGGCAAATAGCAAGGTTTCCATTTCATGTTGTATGATATTGGGTATAAAAAAACGATAATTGGGTGCAAGTTCTTTGATTATATCTGATAAGTTATCTTCCATACAAGATATACGCTTTTTTACATCTTGTTCTTGACTACATATTTCATAGTTAGGCATTTTTTTCTTGCTGTTTATACCATAATAATCTATCAATGTAGTTATTATAGGTTCATCACGATAATGCAACAAAGGCTCTATCATACTTTTAAAGTGTTCTATATTTATAAAACCTCCTGCTTTCCCCTTCTTTTTGATTATGAAAGCCTGTATGTTTCCTGTTAAACCTTGTTGATACAAATAATCAGATAGCAATGTATTTACAAATTCTTCTTCCGTTTGTCCTTCAACAATAATGTATAAATTTTTCATGGTCGTCCTCCTATTACGTTTTTAAGCCATAAATCTCCTATACTATAGTTTTCAAGCCAACGTTGCAAGTTTTCGCTGTCTTGACGCTCAAAAACTGATTGTTTATTTTTTCTATCCACTACGATAATGTCTTCAGGTTCAAAATTATCTACTAATCCTACAGATTGTGTAGAAATGATAACTTGACTTTGAGCTGATGCGTTGTGTATCAAACCTGCCAATTTATTGATAGCAAAAGGGTGCAATCCCAATTCAGGCTCATCTATGATGATGATGCTTGGCGGTTCAGGTTGCATCAAAAGTGTGGCTAAGGCTATAAACCGCAATGTTCCATCTGAAAGATGCGAAGCATTGAGATACATATCTGATTCTTTCTCTTTCCATTCTAAACGTATAGATTCAGGATTGATAAAAAAAA
>JAAFJK010000427.1:0-4512 GCA_013298105.1 Cytophagales bacterium | reverse complement strand
GTATAGATTCAGGATTGATATTATTGGGTTTTAGATCAAATTTTTCAAAAAAAGGTGCAACAGAACGCACTGTCATCTCTATTTTTTTGAATGATTTATGGTGTTTTTCTTGTAATAAATATAGGAATGAGGCTAAATTTCCCGCATCTTCACGTAAGAAATGATTATCGTAAATATTGCTTATCCCTTTTATTTTGGCGGTTTTGCTTGTATCATGAAAGTGAAATATTTTGAATGAAGCTAAATATTTTTTTACATATTTCCCTATTGCGCTTTTTTTTGTGTCTAACTTAGTTTCTTCTTGTCCGCTACCCAATGATTCTGAATGCCAAGATTTCCCTTTATTAAAAGCAACTGTTTCAGCAGAAAAATAAAGCCTATTTTGTTCTGTAGGCAGTAATTTAAAGGCATAGCCATTGGTGTCATTAAAATATATCCTACTCAACAGGTGGTGAGAGTTTTGCAATCCTTTGTAAAGTACATTTTCTGCCCCGTCTTGCTCCGCCACATAATTTTGTAATTGTTGCTCATAAATTTTATTCAAGAGCTTGAAAAAGTTTATAAAATTGCTCTTGCCTGCCCCATTCGCGCCTATGAGTACGTTGATAGGGCGGAGTTCAAGGTCAGCTTTTTGAATAGACTTAAAATTTTCAATCTCTATGCGGGTTATCATAATTGGGCTAAAGGTCGCAAAGGTTTGCGAAAAATTACGCAAAGATACGCATTTGTATCAGCATAACAAATCTGAATACTTTTGTGTTCAGTGCAAATTAAGTCGGTTGCTTTTTTCATATCTTTTCCGTATCTTTGTAAAAAAAAACAAACCTCGTCATTATGAAAACTACTTTTTTAGCTGAAAACACACATTGGTTACTCAATAGCCCCAAAACGAGCCTTTTTGTCTATTTTGAATTACAAGCCCCTAAGTTTGAAAGCGACAAAAAACGCCTCCCACTCAATCTTTCGCTTGTCATAGACCGAAGTGGCTCTATGGAAGGCGATAAACTTACTTATGCCAAAAAAGCCCTTGACTTTGTAATCCAAAACCTGACTACTGATGATGCGCTCTCTATCGTCCAATACGACAATCAAATCGATGTTGTCAGCCCTTCCAAACGCCTCACAGACAAGATGGCATTGCACAAACTCGTGCAAGGCATAGAGGCACGCGGTATGACAAACCTAAGCGGCGGAATGCTTGAAGGCTACAAACAAGTAGTCAGTACCAAAGCTACCAACTTTGTGAACCGCGTACTTTTACTCTCTGATGGGCTTGCCAATGAGGGCGTAACGGATACTACCCAACTCCAAAAAATTGCCCAACAACGGTTCAGAGAAGATGGCGTGGCACTTTCTACCTTTGGTGTGGGTGCAGATTTTAATGAAGTCTTGATGACAAACCTCTCCGAATACGGCAATGGAAATTATTATTTTATAGAAAAACCAGACAGTATCCCCGCTATTTTTGCCAAAGAACTTGAAGGACTTTTGGCAGTAGTAGCCCAAAACACCAAACTTGCGATACATTTTCCTGAAGCCAACCTAAAATTTGTGAAAAGTTACGGCTACCCTACGCACATGGCAGGCAAGGAGGTGGAAGTGAACTTTCACGATATGGTGTCAGAAGAAAAGAAAGCAGTTTTGCTTAGATTTGAGGTCATCAAACCTTTCGAAACACCGCTAAATCTCGAAAGTGTGCTGGCATTTGATGACGTGATAGATACTTTTGGTCGCCAAACTATCCGTGAAACTATCACCATCTTGCCTACCCAAGACAGCGAATTATTTGCCAAAGGCATCAATAAAACCATCATTGAGCAGATTGCACTTTTTGAAGCAAACGATATGTTTGAAGAAGCTATACGCGAAGCAGATAACCGCAACTTTGAAAAGGCAAAACAAATCATAGCTCAAGTAAAAATGTACCTCGAAACGCACTTCAAACATATCCCTGCAAACGAAGAACTCAAAAAACAATACCAAACTATTTTGGACTATGCCCAAAGGCTCGAACAGGTAGAAAATATGTCCAAAGAGGAATTTAATATCTCTCAAAAATCCTCGCGCAGTAGTCATTATGACCTCAAAAGAAAAAAATAAACCTGCTATGTTTCGTTTTGTAGCCCTGCTATGTATTGTCCTTGCCTGCCCGCAGTGCCAAGAAAACTGCGCACTGCCGTTTGACAAAGCCGTTGTAGTAAAGTTTTTGGACTATAATAACAAGAAAGAATTGCCAGACAGTGTGGTCTTCAGCACAGTGGTAGGCAAGGGCAGTGGATATATTTCAGATACTACTGTGCGTGCCAAAGACCTCATACGCCTCCGTCTAAACCCCAGTGCGGACTCGGTTACGTATGAATTCAAACGAAAAAAAACACTCAAAACCTACACCGCCACGCTCTACTATAAGCGTACACCCGAAATCCGCAATCCTGACTGTGGCGTAGTGATGCAATATGCCAACCTTCGGGCAGGTAAGTCCATTTTGATAGATTCTGTAGCCATCGGCAATACCACCATTGATGAAAATAATACTTCAAAGCCTCACATTGTTTTTTATATCAAGCCTTAACTTTGCGCACGCAAATCCTCCTGATAGTACAAAAAACGCACCACCAAGCATTCGCTTATTCACGAATTTGTACTTGCCTGCCCAACTGTTCTTTTCAGACCAATTCAGGGCTGGGGAGGCAAGTGTGGAGGTTTGGCAAAAAAACGGCAAGGCGTGGGTAGGCGAGTTGGGCTATGCACAGCGTATCCGCAATAACGGCAATTATAACGTGCAAGGCACTTTCCTACGTATCGGGCGCGAAATAGGCTTTTGGGAAAAACAACCCATCAGGCGTGCTTTGGGTGCATGGCAGATGGGGCTGAGGCTTTGTGGCTCTGTAGCCCAATACAAAATCAAAAGCGAGCTGAATATTTTGAGTCCTTATTGGGGAAAGTACACTGTAGAAGCCCAGACGAAGGGCGTTTTTTCACTTTGGGCAGAGTCGCATATTTCGCTACGCGCACGTATCGGCAAACGCTTTATGATGGGACCTTTGCTGAGGGCAAAACTGCTTTTAATTACACCCAAAAGCATCTTTGGCGACAATCCACCAGAGATAGTGGGCTTTGGGGTAAGACGCACCCTACAAGGTGAGGTAGGCTATTGGATAGGTTTTCTATTGGAAAAATAAAAAGCTATCGTTCGCTTAATTTTTTCATACCTATGGTATAAGGCAAAGTAATGTCAAAATAAATGGGATATTGTTTGCCTTTGTCGTTGCGCACAAGATACACATCATAAAATCGCCCACCATTGCCATTCATGCTTTTGGATAACACCGTAAGTTTATGCGCCAAAACTACCAACTCGGCATCTTTAGGCGAAATGACCACTATAGGATTTTCATAACTATCGCCTGTACCCGAACCCATAAGCGTACTCATCAAAGCGCGATACTTATTTAGTTCTACTATAGCGATACTTTCTTGTTTTGTGCCATGCAGTGAGTAGGCTTTTTCTACATAAGAAGTCAATGAAACAGGATTCTTTTCTTGGATTTTGTTGGCTAAAACAATTGCTTCCGCGCCTTTCTTCTCACTTGTGAGCTTCGCAAGACTATCTTCAAGTGCCATCACTTTATATGGATTGTACGCTTCTTGATAGACAAAACCATAATACAGCATGAGGTAGTCTATGCTTTTGAGGCTGATGTCGTTTTGCATAAATCGCTTTGCCAAAATAGGGTAATAATATACACCCTCAGCGTCATTGACTTGTTCTTTGATGGTTTCGTATGAAAGACCTTGTATGAGCTGTGCGTGTGCAGGGCAGGCAAGGCAGAAAAAAGTAAATATCCAAAAGATTTTTTTCATAGAATAGTGGAAATTAGCTATTGTTTCTCTTACAATTTTTGTGGTAGTGGTCAGTCTTAGTTAAATGTTCGTTTTTTTTCGGTTGGCAATCCGCTTGCGGTTGTCAATCCGAAAAAAAGACAGCGAACAAATAAGAAAGACTGACCAGTAGTTTTTCTTTGCTCAAAAATACTTCTCCACTTTATATACGAAAAAAAAATAAAAAAGGTATTTTAAAAAAAATATTTAAAAAATATTTTGGCAAGGCAACGTTTTGCAAATTTATCAGGTCTTACTTATAAACCAACATAATAAACATATCAAAACCGACTAAACGCCATGCAAAACAACATTTTTAGCAAAAAATACGCTGGAGATACAGGCTATAACAGTGGCTGGAGCGTAGCCCTCGAAAATTTTAACCAAATCCAAACAGAAGAAGGAAAAAGAAAAAAATGGAAACACCAAGTACGCGATTGGTGGAAAAAACTATAGTTGTATGGTGGTCAGTCTTTTTTATTTGTTCGTGGTCTTTTTTTCGGATTAGGAACGAGTAAAAAATAACTTGAGCATATTTAGCCACGCTGTAAGCGTCTGTTATCGAGCTTTTACGCGGTTAAGCAATACCAACAGACGCTTACAGCGTGGCTTCGCGTGAGTGAAATTATC
>JAAFJK010000279.1 GCA_013298105.1 Cytophagales bacterium | reverse complement strand
ACAGCCTGTAGTTTCGGGTGCAAGTTATTTCTTAAGACTAAGCGAATTTGACTTGCCTGCCCAAGACACATGGACAGAGATAGACATCGAACCCGACAAGTATTTTGTAACAGACGATGCCAGCACAGGCGAAATGCGCATACTAAAAGAAGTGTACGACAATAATCTTGGAGGCAATTCCATTTTTGGCGTACTGAATGGCAACGGCAGAAGGGGAGGTAGAAATAGAAACATGACACGCCTTTTTAGGTTTGCCATTAGTATCAAAAAAAATAACAAATACTTTTTTTCAGACCCTTCTGAAGTCTTTATGATTAGAAGAAACTTTGTAGGAAGAAGCTTCGACGACCTTATTTTAAAAATGGTTTAATGTATGCTTTTGGGGGTGCGAGGAAAACAAGTTGAGCCTTTGGGCTTAATTGACAAAAAATATAAGCCTTCGGGCTTTTACGACCAACCTGAAACCCCAAAAGCATTTTTATATATACAACACAATGAAAAACACCACGCGCGTAGTAGCCCTTAATTTTGAATTTACGGCACAGGGACAGCCCCTTGAGGCTTTTTTGGACTTGCCTACAGGCTACAAACAAATCAAAGCCGTAAAGTTTTACGGAACAAACCTGCCCAGCACTTGCAAAATAGTCAAGTTCCAAGTAGAAGATGATGCCAGCCAAATACAGTCGGGCATACAGTTTGGCGCATTACAAGACCCGATGCGCCAATGGAACGAAGAACTCGCCCGCGAAGTCATCACAGACAAAGCCCGCATTGTAGTAAGTTTGCAAGATACGACCATCGGCTTTTTTAGCCCCTATATAGTCCAAGTCCTTTTTCAAATTGACAAATAAAACCCGCCATGAAAATAATCGTTGTAGCTGATTTACCTTTTAGCCCTACTGAATCTGTAAAGACTTTCACATATCATTTGCCCGCAGGCAAGGTATGTTTATTTGCCTATACAGAGAGCCAGCAGGGAAGCGTAAGGCAGACCGCGAAAATATCATGCAGTTACCTGAATAGAAACGCGACCGCCTACCAACGGCACATACAGAGAGCATACAGACCAGATGCGCCCACGCTCTTTCAGTACGTACAGCTTCGCAAAATGCGCTTTAATCAAAACATCAAAAGTAATGCGGTTTTTGAGTTAGGCAATATAGCAGGCGAAAACTTGATAAAAGGTGTGGTAAAAGTACCGTTAGGATTTCCCACAGAAACGTGCAGAGTACAAATTTTAGCTAAAATCTATGATTGACAAAGTAATTGAAAATGCAGTAAAGAGCGCAAAAGCCACCGAATATACAATCGAAACGCTTACTGTCAAAACCCCCATACAGATAGCAGAGGACGAGGTAGTGGTAGTGTATGCGTGCGCCCAACTTGCCTACAGCTATAGCAGTGCAGACGAATATTACAGCGATAGCGAAGAACTTGCCTGCCGTATAACCACGAACCGCGCCTTTATAGACATAGAAAGCGGTGCGCCCCAGCTACAGGCATTCCGCATACGATTCACAAAGTACGCAGACGAAAACACCCAAGAAAAAAAATGCAGTTGCACAGCCGTAGCTGTAGCAGTAGTCAATAACTAAGTAACCCATAAATCAAATTAAAAATATGCAGAACATCAACCGAGAAACCCTCGAAGCCTACAGCGACAGGTACAAATACTGGGAGATAAGGGACGACGAGAATGTCCCACTTTGCGACAAAGAAGATGGCGCAGAAATACTGGAGTACGTGGATAGTTGCGCAGGGCTGTATAGTGGACTGATAGTCATATTCAAGGGAGGCAAGAAAGTAAACCTCAACATCAAAAAATATTGGTTGCCTTTGAAAGATAATGCCAAACCACCCAAAGGTTTGGTAGATACGGCAGAAGTAAAAGAAAAACAAGCCAGCGAACCCCGCCAAGACACATTAAACGTGAAAGCTTTGGGCTTTATACAAGTACTTCAAAAAGAAGTGATTGGCATACAAAGCCAAGCACTTGAAGGACAAAGGCAGGCAAACAATGACATAATGAACAAGCACATGGAGGCATTGACAGCCCAAAGCCAAGCCCAAGCCCTCATAGCGCAGGCACAGCTCGATGCCCAGCTTGAAAAACAACGCCTACAAACAGAGTTCCAGCAAGCTAAATTTGACTTTGAATTACAGAAGCGCGATGAACTTGCCAAGATAGACAAAGTCCGAGAGCAGGCACAGCGCGAACTTGAAGAAGCGCAAAAGGTAAAAGAGAAGTACGAGCTTAAGCTCGACCGCCTTGAAGACAAAGAAGAAACACGCAAAGCCGACCGCGATATAGTCATGGAGGGACTTTGGGGAGTGGCAGGCAAGGCACTTGAAAAAGTAGCTGAAAAAACAGGCTTGCCTGTAGATTTGGGCAAAGGATTGCAGGGCTTTTTTACGTCTGATAAAGACGAGGAAGAAGAAGCCGACACCGAAGAACAAGAAACGGACGAGGAGGAAGAAGCCGAAGAAAAAGCCACAGAACCCGAAACGCCCAAAAAAGAGGGAGGTATAAACTTTGATGAATAACCAAACCATAAACCACTAAAAAATCATGGAAGCGAACCAAGCCACAGCCGAAGCCCCCAAATTTACCAAAACTTTCCCCTTGACTATAGTAGCAAGTAGTGAGGAAAATTGTAAGAAAATTGCAAAATTCCTAAACATCATATACACCGAAGTACAAGAGAGTGAAATGGTTTTTGCACTCGAAGCCATTGAAACGAACCCCGAAGTCAAAGCACAAGCACTTGTCATGCTCCGAAATACAGAAAAGATGGAGAAATTCATGAAAAGTAGTTTGGCTCAAGGAATGGCGTGGTTCTTTGGGCTTACAGAAAAAAAGCCCAAAAAGAAAAAAACACCCTCCGAAAACAGCACACCCGAAGGCACACCCGAACCGACAGACACCCCAAAGCCCAAACGTAAAAAATTATTGGGCATATTCTAAACACCACTAAACACCCCACGACCAACCATGTATAAGCGCAGACGCAGACTCGGAGAAGCACCCGAAGCCGACTTTGTAACAGGAGGCAATAACCTACTCATATACATGACGTGGGCTTTAGTGCTGATTCTTGTTTTCTATACCATAGGCAACCTCCCTAAAATCTTGCAGACCATAGCGGACGGCAAGAAAAAGAAAAAAGAGGAGGAAGAAAACGACAAACCAGACACACCCATAAAACCACAACAGGGAGGCGCAAGTGTAACACCCAGCGACCCAATAAACCCAACGCCACAAGGCATAGCGGAAGTTACGCAAAGTGATAATACAAGAACTTTGCAATGGCTACTCAAAACAGCAGGCTATTATACAGCCAATGTAGATGGGCAGTGGGGCAGTGGTTCAAATAGTGCCATGAGGCGTTTTGAAGATGATAACAACATTTCAAAACGATTCATAACAAGCAATTACGCAAACCCTATAGCCGAAGCTATACCTGTAGTACGTCAAATTTTAAAAAGTAAGCGTATTTTGAGAGGCTTTTATTTACGGTAAATCTATGAAAACAAAAAATCTAATCATCATAGGCGTAGTTTGTTTGGTTATTTGGATTGCGTACTATTACTATTATAGTCCAAATTTTGGAGGATTAGTCACACCTCCTGAAAAAATTCCTGCAAAAACAGACCCCGAAACACCCAGCACAGCCGAAACACCAGCCGAAACGCCTAAAATGTATTCTATGAATTTGAATGCTTTTTTAGCGTATTTAGGAAATGTATTAAAAAAGTACGACATCATTACAACAACAGAAAAAGTGGAGTATAAGTTAGGTATGAAAAGCATGGGATTTTTAGCGTATAAATACCAAACAAAAATATTGCAGGCATTGGCTCAAGAAGGCTATGTAATAAAAAATGTAGTATTAAATGACAGCACAAGTAGTACAGGCTACAGGCTTAAGCCAAACTCTATCATATTTGACAACATACAAGATTTTAGGGAAGCAGGAAGCACTACTACAGAAGTACAAGTAAAAAAACATTTTGCCTCAAAAGGTTACGACATTTGGGGCGTAAACTATACCAAAAACTAACATGGCACGCGAACGCAGAAAAAGAAACGAAACCAACCCCTTAGTGCTGATTTTGGGCGCAGGATTGCTTATTGCTTTTGTGATAGGTGGTTACTATTTTTTCCAAAAAATAGCAGGAAACAAGCCCCCAGCAAACCCCAATCCAGACCAGCCACAAGACAAGGCACAAAAAATAGAACAGCCCCAGCAACAGTCCGCCCCACAACGCGAGTACGAACGCCCCGCACCTATGCCAAGCTATGACCCACCCGCCACGCGCCCAAAAGAAGTAGTATTGCAATATCAAAGACCACTAAGAATTCAAAGAAATTTTGAACCTGAAGAAGCCATTTAGCTATGAAAAAACATACCATATACATCAATGCAGGACATGGAAGCATTGACCCCGCCACAGGCAAATACATGACTTTCCCCACGCATGGCAAGTTCTATGAATACGAGGGCAGAGGGTACACCGCCTATGAAGGCGTAACGAACCGTATTTTTGCTATGCTTTTCGAACAAGCCATGCAAAATACAGGCATACGCATAGTGCGCACGTACCACCGCATAAACGACATGGACAACTACCAACGTACCCAAATAGCGAACGCGGACTTTATGCGCACACGCCCCGACAAGGCGTTGTGGTTATCGTGGCACAGCAACGCCTTTGGTATGCAATCCAAAGGGCAGAGCCAAGCCCCGCGAGGCTACAGCATTTTCACGAGTGAGGGAGAAACGACCGCAGACAGTTGTGCCAAGCTCATATTGGACGAAACAGAACTCGCCACCGCCAAAAGGTTTGGTATTATGTTCAGAAAAGACATGAGGGACAACAACCCCGATTTTGACATCAATTTCGACGAGCTTACGCTTACTTATATGCCTGCTGTATTGATTGAAAACTTGTTTTTCACGAATTACGACGATGCCACGCTACTGTTGAATAAAGACTACCAACAGGCAGTCATACAGGCAACTAAAACGGCAGTCCTTAAATGGTTTGAATTATGAAATATGTAATCGTTGTATTAGTGGCATTGTTTGCGCTGTACTATTTTGGCTTTATCAAAATAGGCGGAGGCGAAACAGTAACCCCCGAACCCGAAAAAAAATAACTATGCCTTTTCCAAAGCCATACACCAAAGCGAACATTACATCAGGCTACTTGACAGCGCACAGACCGAACCATACAGGCATCGACATGAGCAAGGGCAAAGGAACTGTTATATATCCTATTTGGGCAGGCAAGGTCATAGGCATGAATGAAGGGTGCAGGGAAGGCGAAACAAAGTGTGGTGGTGGGTACGGCAACTATGTAAAGATTTGGCACCCCAACGGATTGTATAGTTTTTATGGTCATTTGGAGAGTGTAAGCAAGCTACCCGCCAATTTTGAGGTAGATACCAACACGCCTATAGGCACAGAAGGCAATACAGGGCAAAGCGAAGGCGCACACCTACACTTTGAAATACAGAACGCACAGGGACAGCCCATAGACCCGATGCCATACTTGAAAGGCGCAGTGGGCGCAGACGATAAACCAAAGGCTACAGGCTTGTTTGCGTTCATGAGCCTTACACCCTTACAGCTGATAACAGGCGTAGCAATCTTTGCAGTTGTCATATTTTTATTATTCAACAACTCAAAAAAAAATAATTATGGTTGATTTGGTAGAGTTTGCGCAAAGGAAACATGGCGAGGAGTTTATGGTGCAAGTCAATAGCATAGCCGAAAAGCTAAAAATCAATCCTTTGTGGCTATTGTTTGTCATGTATTCAGAAAGCCAAATGGTACATTTTGCGATAAGCGACACCAACACAGATGGCAGTAAGGACTATGGGCTAATTCAATTCAACGACCGCGCCACAATACCTAATTTTGGCATTACACCCGCCCAGCTCATAAGCCTCACAGCAAACGAACAAATGTATTATGTTTATGAATATTATAAGCCCATAGCAGGCAAGGTAAAAAGGTTAGGAGATTTGTATTTGTATAATTTTAGCCCTCATTACTTCATAAACGAACCAAACCACCCAACCGCTACAGGCTTTAAAAACATTGTAGAAAAAAAATATACAGCCCTCACAGGCTACAGCCCCACAGACAAAAGCAACATTACAACAACCAAAAACAACATTACAACCGCATTTATAGGCGTGGCAATATTCGCGCTTATTTTCCTATTGTTCAACACCACCCAAACCCAAACGACATGACCAAGCGCAAAAAACTAAAAGGCACAGGCAAAGACCGCGCTACGATAGGAGGCTCAATAGGTAGCTTTTTGTTTCCGCTCGGAGGAGGCATCGCGTACTTTAGGATAAAAGACGAATATCCCAAAGCAGGCAAGGCGTATGGTATGCTTGCGTTGATTAGTATTGTTTTGATGATATTTTGGCGTATCTTTTATGCCAGCACAGAAAAGACACTCGGCAAAGTGCCTAAGAAGAAACTCAAGGCAGTAGATACGGAAGACTCTTTTTGGCAAAATTATGCCTTCAGAAAAGACATTGTTTTTAGTGATGACATTGAAATAGACGACCTCCGTTTTTTTGAAGTGGATATAGACGAATTAACAGACCTATATTTGAATAAAGGGAAATGGAATCGAATAGCTATGAATGATGGCAAAGAGTATTTATTGGTAGTGGGACGTACCCACAAGAATAGATATTTAGCTATGTTTTTGGATTATAACCCAAAAAGTAATAATATTGAAGTCATAAATTTTTATTTTCCCGATGATAATGACCTCGAAAAGTATTACTACAGCCAACTTAAAGCCCACCCACGAAGGGATTAACAACAAAAAAAGAAATCTCAAAGGGCTTAGATATTCCATTGTAAGCCATTCAACACTTGCAGACAGCGTAAAACCCAAAAACCCACCCCAAGAAGAATGAAAAACACCCTAAAAACACTCCTTTGCGCTATTGCGCTGATTCTTTTCTTGCCTACCCTGAATGGGTGCAAGACCTCCGAAGGCAGGCAAGACTTGTTTTTGCAGACCGCCAAGGCATTCACCAAAGCGAACATACAAAAGCTGTTCCCCGAAGCCCGCATCGACCGTGATAGCGTACACTTGGTAGGCAAGTTTGCCCAAAGTCAAGTGAGCAAGATATTAGGGCAGTCCGCCCGAGAGTTCCTAACGAAGCAGGGACAGATAACGCTCGACAATCTTAACTTCAAAGCCTATATACAGTGGGAACGCCCCGCCCCTGATAAGGTACAGATAACGGTGCATTATATAAACAAGAACCCCAAAACCACCGCCTACAGGTATGAAAAAGACACTCAAAATAGTGCTTATAATAGCAGTAGTATGCGCCCTTGCCTACCTAATCTATACAGAGATACAGAAGCGGAAGATAGTCGCAGGCTTCAAAGTCCAAATGGAAGCCGAAGGCACACACCCCAGCAAGATAGCACACCGCACCGCGTTTTTCGAAACGCTCTCACTTGCAGAGCTACAGGAGTTTCAGAAAGTAGTCCAAGACAAGAGCAAAAATACGGATAACCACTTTTTCCAATCGGTAGGCAAGAAATACCTTGCCTACCAAAAAACACACCCCATAATGTTATGAAAGAGTTTTTCATGTGGGCAGTCCTGATAGTGTTGGTATATTATGCGGGACTTTTGCAAGGCAGAGCGCGTGAGCTTGAATATAGTCAGTATGGCTACAGGAGAGCAGACGAGCGCAGAGAACGCAACCCACTACTTATACCCCGCAAACGCAAAAAATAACCACACACCCCACCGCCATGACCAACCCCAAGCAGATATCCATTTTCATTATGATAGGCGTAGCCCTGTTTATGATTTGGTACTTTTTCATGAGAGAAGAAAAGGAAACCGTAAGCGTAAAACTTAACGGAGTAAAAAGGAAGCGCATAAAAGGACAACAAAGCCTTGACTTTCAAGAGAGCGGTTTATTGCCAACCCCTTTTGAATGGCATGAAAAAGGAAATAAATTTAAAATAGGGCAACCGTTTCGAGTGCGCAGTCAAAAAATGTATTTTCATATGTGGTTAGATGATTACCATAATTTGGCGTATTTTGATAAGCATTCACCAGAAGAAAACGAAATGGGCTTATTCCACTTGATTTCTGTAAACGTTACGAACCCTCATTCTAACTATTGGTTAGAAGGACTTGCCAAAGCCCAAGCCAACGACCCGCGCCAGCAGTCCCTTGACTTTCAAAAGTCGGTAGCACGTCCCGATAGCAAAAAGGGCTATCTTGACTTGATTGTGAAGTCATACGACCGCGAACGAAGCGAACTCGAACGATACAAACGCGATGGCGACCCCATACACACCCGAAACGCCCAAGATTGGCACAAGTTCGGCAATCAAGTCGTAAGTGCTTACAAGACCAACCGCGCCACCCTGAGAGGACAAAACCGCCCCTTTATCCTATACTAAAACTATGCAAACCCAAAAACGCCTCCGCAATACACCCACCGAAGCCCAAAAGCAGGCTTTATTCATTGCGATATTCGCATTGATAGGCTACTTTTTGGCTATGCTGATTCGGAAGTATTGGGAAGAAGGCAAAGACAAGGTAACTTTTGGAGGCGTAGTGGGTACAGCACTCTCCCAAAACAGCAAGTACCGAAGCCTCTTTGCAGGGATAGCAGTCTATGAATTGGGACATAATGCAGGGCTTACGCTCTTGCCTACCAAGCCCGAAGTAGTAGTGGACAAAAACATGGGCAAGATTAAACAGCCCGAAAAGTCCTTCAGTGTGGCGTACAAAGATAAATATTTTAAGTGCAAAGTAAGTGCGTGGACTCCTGTATATGCCAAAGATGACAACGGCAGGTGGAAGCCAAACTTCCATGACATCTTCACAAACAGCCCTTACAAGGAAGTAGGCGTATATATGATACGCACCCGAAGCGGTAAGCTCGTGTATGTAGGTGTGGTGAGAGATAGCAAAGATGGACTGCATAGACTTTTGAGGCACTTTGCCAACAGTGAGTATATGTACCCACTAAACCACCAAACCTACAGCAAAACGTCAGGGTACGAGTTTTGTGTGGTGCAATGCAACAACCCTACCCCCGCGCGGCTACTTGTATTAGAAGAATATTTTAACTATCTGTATAAGCCCGAAGATAGCTTTAGCGATAGTGCGCAGACTATCATTGACTTAGTGGAGAGAGACCCATGGGACTACCCTCAATACGCAGACGAACTCGAAGCCACCAACGAAGAACCCCCATTTTAGCAGTTTGTAAGTTTTCATATTTTTGATTTAATGGTTATCAAAAACGCCTCCTACTTTGTGGGAGGCTTTTTTTTGTATATGTCAAAAAACTTGCCTACCTTTAATGTTTTCAGACTTCTAAACTTTCAAACAATGGACAAAGATAATAAATTTAAATGGAATTTCCCAAATATTATGGCAATTATTAGCATACCAAGTGCGGTAGGCTTCATTTTTGGCTTTTCAAATGGTATTAGTATGTTTGAATCTTTTATGTATTGGTCAAGAGCAATTACCATAATTTGTCTAATTGTAAGCTATTGGCTTCTTTATTTTTCTTTTTTGAAATACAAGCGGGAGCAGGCAGACCGCGAAGCGAAGCACGCCCAAGAGCAGGCAGACCGCGAAGCGAAGCACGCCCAAGAGCAGGCAGACCGCGAAGCGAAGCACGCCCAAGAGCAGGCAGACCGCGAAGCGAAACACGCCCAAGAACAGGCAGACCGCGAAGCGAAGCACGCCCAAGAGCTACAAAACGTAGAACTTGAGTTATACGACCTTGCCTTGATAGTGGAGAGGTTAAAGGACGGACTCGACAAACACGAAAGACCAACCGAATATAAAGCATATACAAACGGAAACAATACAGGCAATAAAGCTAAATTGCGTTATTTGTACCAAAAACTTGTTATTAGAAGCGAGGTAGAATATAACGAGTTTTTGGAAAAAGCCGACTTAAGGTTATACTACTTAAAAAATCCTATAATATTTGATAAAGCAAGATTATTTGAGATATTGCGGGATAGGTTCAACGAAAAAAACAAAGTCATCAAAGACTACTAAACAACAAAACAGCTATGCAAACCCATTTGCATAGCTGTTTTTTTCATTACACACCAAAAATAAA